>JBDSGZ010000056.1:0-3509 GCA_039918735.1 Ginsengibacter sp. | reverse complement strand
GGCGATACAAATATTGACAAGCCTTTCGCAGGTTTATAGTCAAGCCCAAGGCTTAACAAAAGATACCCAGGCGAAAGAAAATTTGATAAAAGATCTTTTGAACCATCGCTGTTGTAGTTGTATCCTTTTGAAAATTGCGAATGAAAATTAACCAATGCTGCTAAATCTAATTTGGGTGTCAACGAATAACCCACCTTGGATAAAAGATCTATCCGGTCATCATTTTTCCTCGTCCCAAGACTGGTAGTATTTACCAAACCATAATTAAAATCGAATGTATTATCCCAGCTATATCTGTCTTTTTTATAAAAACCATAGAAACCGAGATAAGAAGCAATGGATAAAGAAAAATCATCACCTCCTGCAGCCCAGTTACTTTGACTTCCTTGTCCGAAATTCAGGTTAAAAAGACCACCGGTTTTCCAGGTCTTACTGCTGTCAATTTTTTCTCTTTTAATTTCTTTGGTGGAGCTGGCTTGTAAATCTTTTACGGTTTGATCTTGAGAGAAGCTGTTGAATGGTGCCAGGAAGAAGCCAATAATAATAGCTGCGAAGAATAGGCGGTGTTTTGTTTTCATTTTGGATTCTTTTAATTTGTTAGATTGCTGTTTTCTAGCAGGGGCTAAAATTTAGAATCAATGATTTCTGTGTAATACGGTATTTTGTGCGCAAAAATATTTCATAAAATCTAAAACGTGTCAATCATGGAAGAACTAATTAAGAAATTGCAAGATATTCATGGCTTGAGTGCAGAACAATCCCATGGAATTTTAACTACAATTACCGGGTTTATAAAGGAAAAGTTTCCAATGGTAAGCGGTGCTATTGACAATCTTTTTCAGTCCGGAACTACACCTTCCGCTCCGGGCACTACGCCTGCAGATGCTCAATCTAATGTAGCAGATCCCACTCATGATGGCGGGGATTTTTTGGATAAAATTTCTGATTTTATTCCGGGCTCCACTGGTGAAGCTGTGGAGAGCTTTGCAAAAGATAAATTAGGCGGTCTTTTTGGCGAAGACAAAAGAATCTAATCAAACGGTTTTATTGAGGATACGTCTTATTCCTTTGTAAAAAAAGGAAAGGGAATTATTGCGCCTAACTCCCGCTAATCTAGGGATGGTATAGTTTTTCATCAACAGAAATGTTTGCTTCAATTTTGGTAAATCTCAAAGTGCTTTCACCCATACCTCCACCTTCTGTAAATGCTGTTTGAGGGAATTTTACACCATTCACTTCCACATAGTCGCTGTAGTTTGTCTTCAATTCCGGGGGCTGTGTTGCACTATCTTTTCCTCCCTCAATCACCTGCCTGCTTTGAAGTAGCAGCTTTGAATTCGTGTCGATGAAATAGGTAGATTCTATACCCTCCATATTTGTCAACACTACCGTATAAGCTTCCTTTCCATTGATATTCTCTTTTCCTTTCAACTCGGCTGTGTATCCTTTCGCTTTGTAGTTCACCAAATGGCCGGCGATATCAAGTTGGTTCCGCATTGCTTTAAAAACATTTGATGGCAATTCAGAAGGTTTATCCGATTGCGAAGAAAGTAGGGTCCATCCTTTGTCCGGAGTTATAATTGTGTATCCCGGACTTCCTCCAAATTCAAAATCTGTACGCAATAATTTATTCTCCACTTTAGTAACCTTGATCATTAACGCGCTTCCCATCATCTCGCGTGTGCCTTCAAAATAAATTGACTGAATAGCATTAATTTTATCTATACCACCTCTTTCTTTTATGTACTGTTTTATAACATCATCCACAGATTGTGCAGAAGTAAATTGAAATAAAACGAGTGCGATGATGAAAAGTACAAAGAGTACTATATTTTTCATTGTAAAGATTTTCGCTGCAAGATAGAGTATTCTTAAAGTCAGATTCTTATCAGAATCCAAAGCGCATCATGCAAAAAGTGCTAACAAATTTTTTTATCAAATGAATTTCAATTTAACAGGTAACATAGTGGACATCGAAGCGCGGAATATTTATGCCGGCAGACTCGAAGTAGAAGATGGAAAAATAATTCAGATAAAAAATGATGGCCCACCCGATGAAAATCTCAATTACATTCTTCCGGGTTTTATCGATGCTCATGTTCACATTGAAAGCTCCATGCTGGTTCCTTCAGAGTTTGCCAGGCTGGCTGTAGTGCATGGAACTGTTGGCACCGTCAGCGACTCACACGAGATAGCGAATGTTTGTGGAATTGAAGGCGTCCGCTTTATGATCGAAAATGGGAAGGATGTACGTTTTAAGTTCCACTTCGGTGCGCCAAGTTGTGTACCGGCTACCATTTACGAGACAGCCGGAGCAAGTTTGGATTCAGAGGCCATTGAAAAATTACTGGCCCAAAATGAGATTTCTTATCTCAGTGAAATGATGAATTTTCCGGGCGTATTGCATGGAGATGAGGAAGTACGAAAGAAACTGCTGTTAGCGAAAAAATATCATAAACCGGTGGATGGACATGCACCAGGATTAAGGGGAACGGATCTCAAAAAATATGTACAAGGTGGAATGGCCGGAGAGGGGATTGTTATTAGTACAGACCACGAGTGCTTTACAAAGGATGAGGCGGAAGAAAAACTGAAATTGGGTATGAAGATTTTAATTCGCGAAGGAAGTGCCGCGAAAAATTTCGAAGCCTTGATAGATCTTTTGAATTACTATCCTTTTGAAATTATGTTTTGTAGCGATGATAAACATCCCGACAGTTTGGTGAAGGGGCATATCAATGAGCTATGCAAAAGAGCGTTGAAGAAAGGTATCGATTTGTTCCATATACTTCAAGCCGCCTGTGTGAATCCTGTGAAACATTATAAGATGAATGTTGGTTTACTGAAGCGGGGAGATCCTGCAGATTTTATTGTCGTAAAAGGTCTTTCAGAATTTACCGTGTTGAGCACTTATATTGACGGTGCAAAAGTTGCCGAAGAGGGCGTCACAAAAATTACGGCACCGAAATCCGGTCTGATAAATAATTTTCATTGTACCAAAAAAGAGGTTGGAGATTTCAAATTTGCAGTGACTGAATTTCCTAAAACAATAGAAGCTATTGTTCCGCTGGATGGACAGCTCATAACCAAAAAAGAAATCGTGAAGCCAATAGTGGAGGGCGATCATTTTTTAAGTGATATTGAAAATGATGTTCTCAAAATTGTTATGGTGAACCGCTATCACGATGCTCCAATCGCCAAAGCTTTCATCCGCAATTTTGGATTAAAAAAAGGAGCTATCGCGTCATCAGTTGCTCATGACAGCCATAATATTATCGCAGTCGGTGTAGATGAAGAAAGCCTGCGTGAAGCCGTAAATCTTGTAATTGAAAAGCAGGGAGGAATAAGTTGTGTTGACGGTTCAATTTCCAACGGAAAAGTTTTAGCCCTACCCGTAGCAGGACTTATGTCTAACGAGGACGGCTATCAAGTTGCGGCGGCGTACACTGAAATTGATAAGGTAGCAAAAGAGCTAGGATCTCAATTGTCTTCTCCCTTCATGACTCTTT
>JBDSGZ010000055.1:0-7387 GCA_039918735.1 Ginsengibacter sp. | reverse complement strand
AATATTGGTAGTTGGCGTCAACGGTGTTGGTAAAACCACCACTATCGGCAAGCTGGCCCATAATTTTTCATTGGCTGGAAAGTCAGTCCTGCTGGGAGCTGCCGACACTTTCAGAGCTGCTGCAGTGGACCAGTTGAGCATCTGGAGTGAAAGAGCAAATGTTCCGATTGTTAAACACTCCATGGGTGCTGATCCAAGTGCAGTCGCCTTTGACGCCGTGCAAAGTGGCATTGCAAAAAATGCGGATGTCGTGATCATAGATACCGCAGGAAGGCTGCACAATAAAATTCACCTGATGGACGAGTTGAGTAAAATTAAGCGCTCGATCAGTAAAGTTTTGCCGGGCGCTCCACACGAAGTTTTGCTCGTGCTTGATGGCAGTACCGGTCAAAATGCGCTTGAACAGGCGAAGCACTTTACGGCGGCAACAGAAGTCACAGGACTTGTTATTACAAAACTCGACGGAACTGCAAAAGGTGGGGTAGTGCTGGCAGTTGCGGACCAGTTTAAGATTCCTGTAAAATTTATTGGCATTGGAGAAAAAGCGAGCGATCTCCTGGTTTTTAATAAAGAAGAATTTGTAGATACACTTTTCGAAGGAAGTGAATTGGAGATATGAAAAACATACAATCTCGGGGCTGAATGTTGAAACATGAAAACAAAACTTAAAAAAGATAAAGTAAATATTATAACACTTGGCTGTAGCAAGAATTTAGTGGACAGCGAAGTGCTAAGCGGACAGTTGTCTGCAGCTAACATTAACGTATTACACGAGAGCAAAAAATCAGATCACAATATAGTAGTCGTAAACACCTGTGGATTTATCGACAGGGCAAAAGAAGAAAGTATCAATACGATTCTTGAACAGGTGGAACTTAAGAAGAGAGGAAAGCTGGATAAAGTTTATGTTACGGGTTGTCTCAGCGAACGTTACAGGCAAAACCTCGAAGACGAAATTCCTGAAGTCGATGCTTTTTTTGGCACCATGGACTTGCCTTTTCTTCTCAGAAAATTTGATGTCGATTATAAAGCAGAATTGATTGGAGAAAGATTGTTGGGCACTCCAAATCATTATGCTTACCTGAAAATAAGTGAAGGGTGTAATCGTACTTGCTCCTTTTGCGCTATTCCTTTGATGCGGGGTAAACACGTAAGCCGGAGCATCGAAAGTTTGGTGGAAGAAACAAAAAAACTTGTGGCAAGAGGAGTAAAAGAGATCATGCTCATTGCGCAGGAACTTACTTACTACGGATTAGATATTTACAAGAAACGTCAATTGCCCAGGCTACTGCATGCTCTTGCGGACATTGAAGGCCTGGAGTGGATCAGGCTTCACTATGCTTATCCTTCAAAGTTTCCGATGGAGATTATTGAAGCGATAAAAGAAAGAGACAATATTTGCAACTACCTCGATATGCCAGTGCAACATGCAAGTAATAAAATGTTGAAGGCAATGAAGCGGCAAATCACGAGAGAAGAAACCGAGGAATTGATAGCCGCTATTAAATCTGAAATTCCAGGGATCTGTCTTAGAACAACTTTGATCGCCGGTTTTCCGGGAGAGACAGCCGATGATGTGGAGGAATTAAAAACATTCCTTAAGAAAATGGAGTTTGATCGTGTTGGGATTTTCACTTATTCTCATGAAGAAAACACAAGTGCCCACAACTTGACAGACGACATCTCTGCAGAGGTGAAAGAACAACGGGCCCGTGAAATCATGGAAGTGCAGCAGGAAATCTCTTATCAAAAAAATCTTCAGAAAATAGGCAAGACTTTTAAGGTTCTTATTGATAAAAAAGAATCAGGAAAATATCTTGGGCGTACAGAATTTGATAGCGTTGAAGTGGACAATGAAGTAATTGTTCGTTCTTCAAAGCCACTGGCTCCGGGCGATTTTGTAAACGTGATGATCACAAGTGCTTTTGATTACGACCTGGAAGGTGAAGTTGTTCCATTCTAATTTAACTGTCAACTTCCCGAGCATTCTTCAATCAAAGAATTGCAACAGCCTTCTTTTTTTATTCTTCCCTCAAAAATATTTTTGCTTTTAAATAGCTTCTAAGGTTGTTATCATTTCCTCCTGCATCCCGCAAGATTTCTTATTTTTCGTCGGTTATACTTTAGAATGAAACTTACTTTTGCAGTATCATGTCAACTAGCAATAACCCAACAGAAAGAATTTCTGCGAATGAAATGCAGGACAGGTTTTCGGAAATATTAACCAACCTGGGATTCACAAAAGAAAAGGCACTTCGATGTGCATCGGTATTTACAGAAAATAGTATCGACGGTGTTTACACTCATGGTGTTTATCGCTTTCCAAGATTTGTTCAGTACATAAAAGAAGGATGCGTTTATCCGGATGCGGAGCCATCTCTTACAGTAAGGTTTGGTGGAATCGAACAATGGAATGGAAACCTCGGTCCCGGAATATTAAATGCAATTCACGCAACTAACAGGGCAACGGAACTTGCCGCGGAGAGTGGTATTGGATGCGTGACGCTGAGCAATACAAATCACTGGATGCGGGGTGGAACCTACGGCTGGCAGGCTGCTAAAGCGGGTTTCGTTTTTATTGGGTGGACCAATACGATTGCCAACATGCCTGCGTGGGGAGCCAAAGATGCCAAACTTGGAAACAATCCGCTGGTGCTAGCCTTGCCTTATAAAAATGAATCGATCGTGCTGGACATGGCCATGTCACAATTTTCTTTTGGAGCCTTAGAAAAGGCAGAGCTCAATAACGAAAAATTGCCGGTGTACGGCGGATTTGATAAGAAGGGAATATTGACAGACGAGCCGGGAGAAATTATCGAATCTCTCCGGCCATTGCCCGTGGGATATTGGAAGGGAGCTGGTCTTGCGCTCCTGCTTGATATTTTGGCCACCGTACTTTCAGGAGGAATAGCCACGTTCGAAATAAGCAAAGAGAAGATCGAATACGCTTTATCACAAGTCTTTGTTGCAATCGATATTTCTAAGCTTTCTAATCATTCCATGATAGCAAAAGCAATTGAAGAAATTTTGAGCGACTATCATCAGTCAGTCCCTATAGATGAATCAATTAAAATATTATACCCCGGCGAAAGGGTGTTGAATACGAGGAAAGAAAATACGGCTCACGGCATTCCGGTTTTGAAGAAAGTTTGGGATGAAATTTTATCCTTGTGACCGTTTCAATGTTTTCATTTTTTACCGGACTTCGATGTCTTCATAAACACAGGCACTTCATTTAGCGAAACATTTATGTGATAGGTTTTGTCTCCACTCCACTTTTTATTTTGGTAGGCCCAGTCACCCGAAGGCAACACAACATCGCGTTCATCTTTTTCGGTAACCACAGGAGCAACCAGCATTTCATCTCCCATCATAAATTGATCTTTTATCATTTCATATCCCTTGCCTGGATAATTATAAGCAAGTGGTCGCAAAGCCGGTTCGCCGGTGCGGGCTGACCTACGCATTACACTCATAATGTAAGCCATGTATTGTTGACGAATTTTTACTGCATCATTCACTGCCTGTAAATGTTCCGGATCAAGAACGCGCCAGGGCGCAACGGAAAACTGCATCATGGGCATGAGCGCATGCACCTGTGCAGAACGCACAATCAGCTTTTGATCGATTGTACTTCCGGGAAGAAAGGATGTAAAATTTCCTCCGCCAATCATATCAGGACAGGTGAAAGTGTGACCCAATAGCTGCTGCGCAATAGTATTGGGAACAAGAGTTTGCAAGTCTTCCCATGTATGGTTTTTGTCGGCGAGTCTTTCTACGAGCGGTTCTCCGCCCATCTTCCACATGGCCCTGTATTCATTCAGTGGAAACTCTAATCCAACTTTTGCCCATTCTGTGCATTGATCATTGGGCGAAATTTTTTTGTAAGAAAGAAGATTTTTATTGTTGTAAAAATAAGGATCACCGGCATCGAGTTTGAACCCATCCACTCCATATTCATTTTGTAAAAATTGCAATTTATCCTTCAGCCATTGCTTCGCCCCCGGATTGGTTAAATCGAGGCAGGCGGAATAGCCGTTCCACCAGCGGATGAGTAAAGGCTTAGTCGCATCCTCCCATTTTTTGCTTTCATCATTTTCGTTATCCAACAACAAATATTTTTTAGATAATAATTCTCTAAACTCCTTGCTGTCGGGTGTTATGAAAGGACAAATCCAAAGCATCACTTTAAAACCTTCCTGGTGCAATCGTGTAATTGCATCTTTCGCGTCAGGAAATTTTGCTTTATCAAAATCAAGCTCGCCATAGTAATTGCTCCAATTGTCATCAATCATCAGCACACCCGCAGGCCAGCCATTTTGCAGCACTTTGTCAGCATAATTCAGTACGTCTTTTTGGTTGGGATTGTACTGCAACTCGATCCACAAATTGTATTGCGGCGATGTAACCAAAAGTGAATCTGGCCAGCGGCCTGAAGAAGGAAAAAATTGTTTCGATACATATTGATAAACTGATTGGAGATTGTTGCCTGCAGTCCCGCTTTGTATCTTATCCATCGATGTGGTGGTTACATGCAAAGTATCCTGCTCAAAAGAAAACAGGAAAGGTGCGTCACACCAAATCCATCGCCCTTTGTTGGAAATCAGCAATGGTGCACTTTGATTGTTGGATACGTCGCCATACAAATTGAAAGAAAATGATGAAGCCTTATTGAATGGCATCTGGTCACCGTATTGCACCGCACCTCCCCACCATTGCTCATTCTCTAAAAGCGGAAGAGTGATTGACGAATTGACTGGCTGAGCAAATCCGCAAGGAGCTGTGTTTAAAAAGAAGAGGCAAATCAGTAAAAAATATTTCATTCGGTTTATTTGATAAATGCTTAGTGAATCATTGTTCCGGAAAATTTTTAACGCAATAGTAAAAACGTTTGTTACATTTTCCATTTCGCATAAAGGTGCATTAATAAAAAAAATAAATACAAAATATCTGGCGGGGCGTCCTGTATCATAATTTGTAGTCTGCGACCTTCTGAACCCGGTATCTCCAGAAAAATAATACCTTTATTTCCTGCTTCCCTTTGACAGCCACTTGCGATTTTGTATTTTTTTTAATTCAACTTAATCCCTGGTTATGCAGATATTTAAAAGTAATTCATTTTGGATTTTTTCACTGGTGTTAATAAGCATTACGTCTTGCAATGCTCCCGCTAAAGAAGAAAAAGCTGCTATCATTCCTGTAGAAGATTTTTTCAAAAATCCCGAACAATTTAGGTGGAGCATTTCTCCCGATGGAGAATACATTTCTTACCTGTCTCCTCATAATGGCCACACCAACGTGTTTGTGAGAAAAATTTCCGATAGTGTTGCGATACCTGTAACGAATGATACTTCAAGAAATATTTTCAATTACCAATGGAAGGGCGATAGAATATTATACCTGCAGGACGTAGGCGGGGATGAGAATTACCAGTTGTTTTCTGTATCCATTGATGGAAAAGATTTAAAAGCATTAACACCTTTCCCTAAAGTAAGAACAAGTATCCTCGATGATTGGCGAAGCATTCCGGGCAAAGAAAATGAAGTGATGATTGGAATGAATAAAAGAAACCCTCAGTATTTTGATCCTTACAGCATCAATGTAGAAACCGGGGAGATGAAAGTTTTATTTCAGAATGATAAAAACTATACGGACTGGTACACGGATCATAACGGCGTAATAAGAATGGCCACCACCACGGATGGTGTCAACACGACTTTTTATGAACGTGCATCAGAAAATGCTCCTTTCGATTCTGTTCTCACTACCTCTTATAAAGATAATTTCGGGATCCAGTTTTTTGATTTTGACAATAAGAATATTTATGTGTCCAGTAACCTCGGCAGAGATAAAGACGCTATTGTAGAATACGATCTCGCTGCGAGAAAAGAAGTAAAAGAAATTTATAGTAATCCGGATTATGATGTTGACGGGGTTAATTACTCCAAAAAGAGAAAAGTCTTAACCACAGCCAACTATACTTCATGGAAAGACGACCGGCATTTCCTGGACAAAGAAACAGAAGATGACTATAAAAAGATGGAAGATAAATTTAAAGGATACGATGTTCAAATTTATGGAAACAATGATGCAGAGGATAAATTTATCGTGTGGACAGGCAACGATAAGCTGGCTGGCAAATATTATTTTTATGATAAAAATACAGGAGAAACAAAGTTTCTTGGAAGTGCATACCCCTGGATTAAGGAAGAAGAAATGGCTGTGATGAAGCCTATAGAATATACATCAAGGGATGGACTCACCATTCATGGATATCTCACACTTCCTAAAGGGATAGAAGCAAAAAATATTGCGGTAGTTGTTAATCCGCACGGTGGCCCATGGGCAAGAGATAGCTGGGGTTATAATCCTGAAGTGCAGATGCTGGCAAACCGTGGCTATGGAGTATTGCAAATGAATTTCCGCGGATCTACAGGATATGGAAAAGACTTCTTCCTGAAGAGCACGAAGCAATGGGGAAGGGCCATGCAGGATGACATAACAGATGGTGTAAAATGGCTGATAAAAGAAGGGATTGCAGATTCAAACCGGGTAGCAATTTATGGTGGCAGCTATGGTGGATACGCAACATTGGCTGGCGTTACATTTACACCGGATTTGTATGCCTGTGCAGTTGACTATGTAGGCGTATCCAATATGTTTACCTTTTTAAAAACCATTCCACCTTACTGGAAACCTCAAATCGCGATGTGGTATGAGTTGGTTGGCGATCCTGTTAAAGATAGTTTATTGATGGCAGAAGTTTCTCCGGCTTTGCATGCTGACAAAATAAAAACTCCTTTGTTTGTTGCCCAGGGAGCGAATGATCCCAGGGTAAATAAAGCGGAGAGTGACCAGATGGTGGAAGCATTGAAAAAGCGAGGAGTGGAAGTTGAGTACATGGTAAAAAATGATGAGGGCCACGGGTTTGCAAATGAAAATAACCGGATCGATTTTTATAAAGCCATGGAAAAATTTTTCGCAAAATATCTTTCCGCTGAACCTACAAAGAAGTAACTGTTCTATCACTGTTCCTCCGGGAGGCGCCACTTTTGCAACGAATACATTTACTTACCATAATTATGCAATTCCAAATATTGCAACAATTACCTGGAAAGATAATTTCTCCTTTCCCCGGTTTGATATTGCATTCAGCTCCAGCGCACAATGTGGAGCAGGCGATGTTGATTTGCAGAGCGATAAATTGCTTTCCACGAAAGCGCCTGCTGAGGCTGTGGAAGCCATGTCAGTTAACCTCGCGGAAGTGTTCCCGAATCCTGTTTCAAAATCCATCAGGGTTTACTTAACGTTAGACAATAACCAGGCAACAAACATCGAGTTGTACAGTATCGACGGACGTAGGCTTGTAAGCAAAACGGTTACTGAA
>JBDSGZ010000054.1:0-5040 GCA_039918735.1 Ginsengibacter sp. | reverse complement strand
AAGCGTCTCCTTTTTACCACAATCAAACCAATTTTCAACTTTAAAGGTCCGGAACTGATCGCCGCTTTCAATCATGCATTCAAGAGCGTCTGTAAGATTGAATTCATTATAACTTTTAATATTATTAGAGATGATCTTATCAAGGCATTTAAAAAGAGTAACCGAATTTTTTATTTTGTAAAGTCCTACCAGGGCAAGGTTGGACTTCGGGATTGAGGGCTTCTCGACCACCCTGCTGATGAAGCCTTCTTCATCCAACTCTGCTACACCGAAATTTCTCGGATCATCGACTTTCTTCACGCCCAGCATCGAATAAGGTGAAGCTAGAATTTCTTCTGTATTGTACTCGCAAATCGTATCTCCAAGAGCAATAAACACTTCTTCTTCGCCCACAATCTGCTTCGCAAGATCTACGGCATGCCCCGTTCCTTTCCTTTCGTTTTGGTAAATAAAATGACAAGTAAGCTGTGGATATTTTTCCTTTATATAATCTTGTATCTTCTCGCCGAGGTAACCTATTATAAAAATAAACTCGTTGATCCCTGCCTCATGAAGCTGGTCAACATTAATGCTTAAAATTGTTTTTCCTGCCAGGGGGATTAATGCCTTTGGTTGGGTGTATGTATGTGGTCTCAACTTGGTACCCACACCCGCAACCGGAATTATTGCCTTCATTTATTCAATAGATTTAAAAGCGCTTGTCTCAAAGGGAGCGTGAATATAGGAAAAAATACAGCAAACCTCTTTCCAGTTGCCGCTATGCCGGTTGTGCAGAATGTAAAAATGAGCCAGTGAAAGAGACCCGGTACATCATTTAAGACAACAGAATTTTATCCATGGATTTTAGCGGCACTCTTGTTGCGAACTGGGAAAACCTATAGCCATTAGCGCCAGGTTTATCAACACCGGCTTTTAAACATCCCACATTACTCATATCTTTGCCGCAAAAAAATTTATTTGATGCAAAAGGATACAATTGTTTTTGATATTATCAACAAAGAACTGAATAGGCAACGTGAAGGAATAGAGCTTATCGCTTCAGAAAATTTCACATCGGCGCAGGTAATGCAAGCTATGGGTACAGTGATGACGAACAAATATGCTGAGGGCTATCCCGGCAAAAGATATTACGGCGGCTGCGAGTTCGTAGACCAAACGGAACAACTCGCAATTGATCGCCTCAAACAAATTTTTAATTGCGAATATGCCAATGTGCAGCCTCATAGCGGTGCGCAAGCCAATGCGGCGCTCATGCTCGCGATACTTCAGCCCGGCGACAAAATTTTAGGACTTGATCTTAGCATGGGCGGACACCTGACGCATGGCTCACCTGTAAATTTTTCGGGTAAACTTTATGAGGCACATTCGTACGGAGTAAAAAAAGAAACCGGACTTGTCGATTATGAAATGCTCGAAGAAAAGGCAAGGAAAGAAAGACCAAAACTCATCATCGTCGGGGCATCTGCATATAGCCGCGATTGGGATTATGAACGAGTAAGAAAAGTGGCCGATGAAATTGGCGCATTTTTGTACGCCGATATTGCGCATCCTGCCGGTCTCATTGCAAAGGGTTTCTTGAAATCTCCCTTCGACCATTGCCATTTTGTTACTTCCACTACACACAAAACGCTACGCGGCCCGCGGGGTGGATTGATTTTAATGAAGAAAGATTTTGAAAATCCTTTCGGGATCAAAGACAATAAAGGAAACCTGAGAATGATGAGCCATATGCTGGATATGGGTGTATTTCCCGGCACACAAGGCGGGCCGTTGGAGCACGTTATCGCGGCAAAGGCCATAGCATTCGGTGAAATACTCACTGATGATTTTACCGAATATGCAAAACAAATACAGGTGAATGCACAGGCGATGGCTAAAGCATTCAATGCGAGAGGCTACGATCTGATCAGCAACGGAACTGATAATCATTTGATGTTAATTGACCTAAGAAACAAAAATATCTCGGGAAAGAAAGCCCAGGAAACGTTGGATAAAGCCAGTATTACATTAAATAAGAATTCGGTACCATTTGATGATAAAAGCCCATTTGTAACCTCGGGAATGAGAGTGGGTGTACCAGCGATTACGACGAGAGGTCTAAAGGAAAATGAAATGGAAAAAGTCGTAGACCTTGTTGACAGGGTATTGATGAATATCGATGATGAAAAAATAATTGCAGAGGTAAAAAATGATGTGGTTGAATTAATGGAAGGGTTTCCTTTATACCCGGGACTGTAGCCCAGGTGAAAAATCATAATTATATAGAATATCTTGCATTTACATGCGCCTTACGGAGACTGAAATATCAACAATCAAAAAGAACATCTTGCGATTTGATCCCGAAGCAAAGATTTATCTCTTTGGTTCAAGAGTAAATGAAGAAGCCAAAGGGGGAGACATCGATATTCTTGTCATCTCTGAAAAGATAGGATTTATAGAAAAAGTAAAAATAAAAACCGGCATCTTCAAAGAGATAGAAGAACAAAAACTTGATCTTGTTGTCAAAAAAGATTTTACCGATGTGTTTGTTAAAATGATAGAACCAGAATTGAAATGTCTATAAAAAAAACTTTACACTATCTGGAAGAAAATTTCGAAAAAGCGGAAGAAGCTGCAAATCATTTGAAAGTTTCTTTTGAAAGATGCAAGGATTTTATCAATGAAAAAGAATTTTCTGAGGAACAATTAATAGAACTTGAAGCATTAACTTCCAGGTTTGCCAGGCTAAGTGACTTGTTAATACAAAAAATTTTTAAAACGATTGATCAGCTTGATGCATCTGCACCGGGCACTGTAAGAGACCGCATTTTGCAGGCTGAAAAAAAAGGGCTAATTGAAGATGCCGATACTTTACTTGAAATAAGAAATGTAAGGAATACAATAGCACACGAATATGAATCTGTAGATATGAAGGAATTGTCGCAATTTGTTTTCAGGCATTCAGGCATCCTAATTGAAATACTAAAGAACTCAAAAAAATATTCAACCCGGTTTTATTAGACACATTTATCTCAAACGAAAATTCATGATACAACGTGTACAATCAATGTGGATGATCTTAGCTGCCCTCGCTGTCTTCCTGACATTTCAGTTTCCGTTTTACAGCGGTTCACTTGTTGAGGGAAATGCCTATGCTACTTTAAAAGCGTCGGACAATTTTTTTATCTTGATTCTCACCAGCGCGATCGGTACAGGAATTATCATCGACATTTTTCTTTTCAAACACAGGAGTGTTCAGATGCGTATCACGCTCATTGCAATCCTGGTTGAGTGTCTTGTTATCTTTCTTTACACGAGGGAAATCAAGAAATTTTCACAGGGCAATTTCAGTCTTTGGTCTGCACTGCATCTTCTGATCCTGATTTTTCTTGTTGCTGCAGCAGTTGGCATTTATAAAGATTCAAAGTTGATCAAAGAGAGTAATCGGCTGCGATGAATTGAATGAACTGCATTCAGTATTTGAAACCTTTTTATTTTCTAAAGATACTTGCCTGTATAACTTTCCTTCACCTCTCTCAGGCCAGAAGGCACACCAGCATACACCAGGTTTCCGCCGCCATCTCCGGCTTCGGGACCAAGATCGATCACCCAGTCAGCAGATTTTATCACATCGGTATTGTGTTCAATTACCAAAATGGAATGGCCCTGTTCAATGAGAGCGTTAAAAGATGCGAGTAGTTTTTTTATATCGTGAAAATGCAGGCCAGTTGTTGGCTCGTCAAAGATGAACAGGAGGTGGCCCTGTCCCTGCCCCTTGCCTAAAAACGATGCAAGCTTTACTCTTTGCGCCTCACCACCACTCAGCGTGTCTGATGACTGCCCAAGCTTAATATATCCCAGTCCTACATCACTTAGAGGCTGTAATTTTTTGGCAACATCTGTTCCCTGCGATTCATTCTTTTTTCCCTGTGAATTTTCCCTTCCAAAAAAATCAATTGCTTCATCCACACTCATTTCCAGCACATCATAAATATTCTTTCCATTGTAGCTAACTTCAAGCACTTCTTGCTTAAATCTTTTACCTCCGCAGACATCGCAGGTTAAGTGTACATCAGCAAGAAACTGCATTTCAACAACCTGTTCCCCTTCACCTTTACAAGCATCGCATCTTCCGCCATCCACATTAAACGAAAAATGTTTAGGTTGATATCCCCGCATTTTGCTGAGTGGTTGTTTGCTGTAGAAATCTCTTATCTCATCATAAGCTTTGATGTAAGTGACCGGATTGCTTCGCGAAGATTTTCCAATTGGATTCTGATCAATCATCTCCACCTGTGAGATGTATTCGACATCGCCGGTGATGCCTTTATTCAAGCCCACTTTCTCTGCAAATTCACCTTTCATTTTCTTTAAGGCCGGAGATAGAATTTGCTTCACGAGAGTAGTCTTACCACTCCCACTCACGCCGCTCACCACACATAAAACATTCAAAGGAAAAACAACGTCGATATTTTGCAGGTTGTTCTGTCTTGCTCCATGCACGGCAATTGAACGGTTCCATTTCCGAACATGTTTTGGAGGCTGCAAATTAAGCTCACCCTTCAAATATTTTCCCGTGAGGCTTTCGGGATTATTTATGATCTCATCATAATTTCCCGCAGCGACCACTTCGCCGCCAAGGTGACTGGCAAGGGGTCCCATATCGATGATGTGATCAGCATGCCGCATCATGCATTCGTCATGCTCCACCACTACCACGGTGTTACCCATATCACGAAGATTCTTTAGTACAACGATCAGTCTTTCGGTGTCCCGTGCATGCAGTCCGATGGAAGGCTCATCCAATATATACAACGAATTTGTAAGATTGCTTCCCAGGCTTCTCGTAAGTTGTATTCGCTGGCTTTCACCACCACTCAATGAATTAGCCAACCGGTTTAGTGTAAGATATCCAAGGCCTACATCGAGCAACGTTTCTATCCTGTTATTGATTTCAATCAGGATCCGCTTTGCAACTTTCTGATCATAGTCAGACAATTCAATTTCATCAAACCAGGTCGCCAGGTATTTCACAGGCATTTCACAGAGTTCACCAATATT
>JBDSGZ010000053.1:0-9429 GCA_039918735.1 Ginsengibacter sp. | reverse complement strand
CATTATCACAAAAGTGTCTTTCCCATCAAGAACGTTGGCTATAATTGCTTCCTGGGAATCTTTAAAACTGTTGAAACCAAAATATTCTCGTAAATGAGTTGAAAGAAAATCTGGCTTTCGTTTCGTTGGAGTTTTTTTGGAGATTGATCTTGCTGGGTTGATCTTGGCTTTTATTCTCGTTGTAGGCATGGTATTTTAATCTAAATCCACATTCTGTTATAAGAATCCAAAGTTAATACAATTGAAATTTGTGAACAGATATTGCTCTGGCTTACTAATATGAACTTTTTCAAATGTCAGACGCTTTAAGGTACGATGTTTAAGTCATTCTCCAACTCTTTTTACAAAGGAGTCTTATATCAATTTGCTGTAGGTTTGCATTTTTTAAATCGAACCCTTTTTAAGATTTGTTTCATTATTAATTGAAGTACATTGGGATGACGCCTAATAAAATAATTTCTTCTGCAAAAAAAACGATTGAGCTTGAGGCCCGGGCGATCAGGGAGTTGGCAGATCTTATAAATGAGAATTTTGAAAAAGCGGTTCAGATCATAAGCAAGTGTAAAGGAAGGGTTGTAATCAGTGGTATTGGTAAAAGCGCCATCGTTGCACAAAAAATTGTTGCTACTCTAAACAGTACAGGAACGGCGGCTCTTTTTCTACATGCCGCTGATGCAATTCATGGCGATATTGGAATGGTACAGCAAGATGATGTCGTATTAATAATCAGTAAAAGTGGTGATAGTCCGGAAATAAAAGTTTTGATACCGTTAATAAAGAATTTTAAGAATATCGTCATTGGAATGACTGGAAATGTCGAGAGCTATTTAGGGAAATTTTCAGATTTGGTTTTAAGTTCCGCCGTCTCAGAAGAAGCTTGCCCCAACAATCTCGCCCCCACCAGCAGCAGTACGGCACAAATAGTTTTAGGAGATGCGATTGCTATCTGTCTTATGGAAGTCAAGGGATTTAAATCTGTTGATTTTGCCAAATTCCATCCGGGAGGAACTTTAGGAAAAAAACTTTATTTACGAGTTGGCGAACTCTCCTTACAAAATGAAAAGCCCGCTGTGCAAGCGGATAGTTTCCTTAAAGAGGTGATCATAGAAATGACAAGAAAGCGTTTAGGCGTTACGGTAGTCCTTGATAAGAACAAGAAATTATCCGGCATTATCACTGACGGTGATTTGCGACGCATGTTGGAAAAGCAAGTTACTTTAGATAAAGTTCAAGCGAAGGACATCATGACTCCATCTCCAAAAACAATAAGCACCGACGACCTTGCCGTAACCGCTCTTGAAACGATGCGCGAAAAAAATATTACCCAATTAGTTGTTACCAGGGATGGCGTTTATTCCGGAATTATTCATTTGCACGATCTTGTGCGGGAAGGAATTATTTAATTTAAAAAAAATGAATAAAAATAATTATGTGGCCATTATGGCCGGAGGAATAGGGAGCAGGTTTTGGCCAGTGAGCCGAATGAATTACCCGAAACAATTCCTGGATATTCTCAACCTCGGGAGAACATTAATTCAATCAACCTTTGATCGTTTTGCGCAGTACATTCCCCCGGAAAATATCTTTGTTGTCACTTCTTTACAGTATAAAAATATCGTCGTTGAGCAACTACCTGATCTAAATCCCGAAAATATTTTATGCGAGCCTTCTAGGAAAAATACAGCGCCCTGTATCGCATATATTTCTTATAAATTGGCCGAGCTGAATCCAGAAAGCAACTTAATATGTGCACCGGCAGACCACCTGATATTAGACGAAACGTCTTTTAAGAAGGTCAGTTTGGACGCACTTGAGTTCACGGAAAAAAATAACGCTCTTGTCACGCTTGGCATCAAACCCCTATTTCCTAATACCGGCTACGGTTATATCCAATACGAGCCTGTGGCGATAACAGATGATATTTATAAAGTAAAAACTTTTACCGAAAAACCAGATCTCGAGCTTGCGAAAAACTTTCTTCTCAGCGGAGATTTTTTATGGAACGCTGGAATTTTTGTTTGGAAAACTCAAAGCATCATAGCCGCTTTTGAACAATATCTTCCTGAGATACACGAGGTTTTTGCGGGTGCAAAAAAAGCCTTATTTACTTCAAAAGAACAAGAGGTAATCAATTTGATTTATCCTCTTTGTATCAACATCTCTATAGATTATGGAATTCTTGAAAAAGCAGATAATGTTTACGTGATCCCATCCTCATTTGGATGGAGCGATCTTGGTACCTGGGGAAGTGCTTATGAAAATTTGGATAAAGACCCCCATGCAAACGCTGTGGTGGGCGGCAACACCATATTCTTTGAATCTTCAAACAATATGGTTCATGCAGACGACGATAAGCTTATCGTGCTACAAGGACTTGATGACTTCATCGTAGTAGACAAAGCAGATGTCTTACTGATTTGTAAAAAAGATAAAGAGCAGAACATAAAAGAATATTTGGCTGAAGTGAAAAAAAATAAAGGAGAAAAATTTCTTTAGGCAGAGTAATATTCTAACCCTGACTTTTTTGTTTTCTAAGAACTTCTTTTTTTGATAACGAATAGCTCAATGATTTTGCTATTTTTCCTTCTGTCTCTCTTTAAGGATCAGACCTAAATAATAAATCTTTGAAAATCCCTTCGCTCGATAGCAAACTTCCTCATATAAAGGAAACGATTTTCACAGCAATAAATACTTTGGCCGCAAAACACAAAGCGATCAACCTGGGCCAGGGGTTTCCTGATTTTCCCATGAATGGAGATCTGGTTGAAGAAGTGTATTTAGCAATGAAAGATGGACGAAACCAATATGCGCATATGAACGGCGTTCCCGCTCTTCGAAAGGCCATTGCTGAAAAAGTCCGAAGAATGTATAACCGGGAGATAGATGAAGACAAAGAAATAACTGTAACACCAGGAGGAACTTATGCGATCTATACCGCACTGACAACAATTTTACACCCGGGTGACGAAGTGATAGTTTTAGAACCTGCTTTTGACAGCTATATTCCTAACATAGAAATAAATGGAGCTAGAGCTATTTTAGTTCCACTCAGTCCGAATGATTACAGGATCGACTGGAAGTTGGTAAAGGAACACGTAACTGCCCGGACTAAATGCATCATACTAAATTCTCCCAACAATCCTACCGGAGGCGTCCTGAACAAGAATGATATTCAGGAACTGCACAACCTCGTCAAAGAAACAAACATTTTTATTTTAAGCGATGAGGTCTATGAACACATAATTTTTGATGAGCTTGATCATGAAAGCATACTGAAATATCAGCAGCTTTACGAAAGGAGTTTTGTGTGTTTCTCTTTGGGTAAGGTCTACAATTGTACAGGATGGAAAATAGGCTATTGTATTGCGCCTGAAAACCTCAGCTCTGAGTTTAGAAAAGTGCACCAATTCAATTGCTTTTCCTGCAACACTCCTGTGCAGTTTGCTCTCGCAAAATTTCTAAAAAGGGAAAATGAATACACGACTCTTGGCAAATTTTTTCAGACAAAGAGAAACCTACTGGCTTCTTTGCTGCAACCTTGTGGTTTCATTCCGGTGCCATCTCACGGCAGTTATTTCCAAATGTATAGTTTCAAAAAAATCTCCAGTGAAACAGAAATGGCCTTTGCAACCCGGCTGTGCGAAGAGGCTGGAGTCGCTTGTATTCCGGTTTCTTCATTTTACAGGAACGGAACGGATAATTCGATTCTCCGTTTTTGCTTTGCTAAAAAAGACGAGACTTTAAAAGAGGCGGCTCATAGAATTTCACAGTTTACTTCCCACTTAGGATATTTGAAGTAATCGATGAACTTAAAAGGGTAGCCGAATAAGCTGCAATACATAGGATCCAAATGGCACGTCATACGTTTTTGATGATTTGATCGGCTTTATCGACATACGTGTTAACAAACTTATTGCTAAATCCTGATTAGGTTAAATTAGGAGAAACTATTCAAGGCTGTAGCCTTCTGGTTAAGTACATTGTTGTTCCAACCGGAATGACTGCAAATGCTGGGTGATTTTCAAATAATTATTTTTCAACTTATAAACTTTTAAAAAATGGGAAACGAAAATCAAAGTTTAGACAGAAGATCTTTTTTAAAAAA
The DNA here is from genome assembly GCA_039918735.1 of Ginsengibacter sp. Taxonomy (GTDB): domain Bacteria; phylum Bacteroidota; class Bacteroidia; order Chitinophagales; family Chitinophagaceae; genus Ginsengibacter. The sequence goes on along the minus strand of JBDSGZ010000053.1, from coordinate 5,324 downwards.
TTCGGGCGTTTTATCATTAGCCGGATTAGGAATTCCGTTCTTAGACTCCCCGATATATGAGAAATCCTCAGACCCGAAAATTCCAAAGATTACCAAAGTTGAAGCGATCCGTTTAAAGAACGCTCAATTTACCTGGATTCGTTTGCACACCGATCAGGGCATAACCGGGATAGGCGAAACCTATCCATTGACAAATTCGCAAATAGGAACTTTAAAGGATTTGTCTTCCTTGTTGATTGGGAAAAATACCCTTGAGATTGAAAGAATGTGGAAATCTCTTTATGATCGTGCTGCCTTTAATGTAACAGGTGGCGCTGAAATGCGAATAATTTCTGCCATCAACATAGCACAATGGGACATCTTAGGCAAATACCTTAATGCGCCGATATATCAGTTATTGGGAGGAAAAGTACAGGACAAGATCAGGGTCTATAATACTACAGCAGGAATAAATGATTGGAAAAATGAAAAAGATATTGAGAAGATAGTAAAATTTTTGCTAGATAGAGGAGTAAATGCAATGAAGATATGGCCGTTTGATCCTGTCTCATACAAAAATAACGGCTCCTATATATCCCCCACGGAGATAACAAAAAGTCTTGATTGGTTTAAAAGAATCAGAGATACGGCAGGTATGGATATGGAGATCGCTGTAGAATTTCATGCAAGATGGAATTACCCTTGTGCTCAAAGAATAATAAAAGCGTTAGAGCCTTTCCAGGTGATGTGGATCGAGGACATCATGCTTCCAGATAATGTAGAAGCATACACTCGTCTCGCTGCAGAAACACCGTTGAGTATTTGCCTGAGTGAAAGACTTGCCACACCGGCTCAATTTAGACAAATATTAGAGGCTAAAGCATGCGATATCGTTATGTATGATGTTACCTGGTGTGGTGGAATATCTTCTGCTAAGAAAATATCCGATTTGGCGGATAGCTTTTTAATTCCGGTGGCTCCTCACACTTATGGTGGCCCCATCCTTTGGTATGCATCTATGCATGTAGCAGCTTCCCTCACTAATTTATTCATTATGGAAAGCGGGTATAACTTTTATAATGGAGTATATCCTGATTATTTAACCTCGGTTGTTGTTCCGGAAAACGGCTTTGTTACGCCACCAGATTTGCCTGGTCTGGGAATATCAATAAACGAAAATATATTTAAAAGCGGAGAAGCAAGTTCTGAATTCTTTTCCTGATCTATCTATCCTGGTTAAAGTACCTATGGTCAAGAAATTATTCAAAAGAGGTGTACTATTCTTCTCTTTTTTTGTTGGCTCTTTTTGCTTAGTATCTATTATAATCCATATTGGCGGCTAATATCGAGCATTCTCTCTATTGGCCTCTTTGCTGCGATTAACAAATCTTCATCCATGACTATTTGAGGTTCTTCATATTCCATGCACAGATACAGTTTTTCCAGCGTGTTGAGTTTCATATATGGACAATCATTACAAGCGCACATGTTATCAGGAGGTGCCGGAATGAAAGTTTTTTCTGGTGACATTTTTTGCATTTGATGAAGTATGCCTGTTTCTGTGGCAACTATGAATTCCGTCGAATCGCTTTGCTGAGTATACTTCAGCAAGGATGTGGTGCTACCTATAAAATCAGCGCTTCGAAGTACCGGTTCTTCACACTCCGGATGAGCTATAACTTTAGCTTTTGGATGCCTTATTTTAAGCTTTGTAATTTTTTCAAGACTAAATATTTCATGAACAATACAGGCACCATTCCAGAGGACCATATCTCTTCCTGTTTTCTTAATTAAATACGCGCCGAGGTTTCTATCTGGTGCAAATATTATTTTTTGATCCGGTGGAAGACTTTCTATAATAGCCTGGGCATTTGATGATGTGCAGATAATATCGCTAAGCGCTTTCATTCCTGCAGAACAATTTATATAAGTGATCACGATATGCTCAGGATACTTATCCTTAAACTTTTTAAACAGAGCAGGAGGTGCCGAATCGCTTAATGAACAACCTGCTTTTATATCTGGTAAAAGAACTTTTTTATGAGGATTTAGAATCTTTGCTGTTTCCGCCATAAAGTGAACTCCGGCAAAAACGATTATATCAGCATCGGTCGATTGAGCTTTCTGGGCCAGTCCCAGGCTATCTCCAATAAAGTCAGCAACATCCTGTATATCCGGTTCCTGGTAGTAGTGAGCAAGAACAATCGCATTTTTTTCCTTTTTAATTTTTTCAATTTCTGAGAACAAGTCCAAGTTAACATCAATGTCAATATCGAGGAACCCTTTTTTTTCTAAATTTTTTCTTGCTGCTTCAATGTTAATATCTACCATAGTATTTAGTATTAATATATTATTTACTTAAAGGTCTATTACTATTAGGAGTGTTAATATGTGGATAGAAAAATAAAAAGCTTTGATGCAAAATTAAAACTTCCCTTTTATCCACTGTTATTCGCCAGTAGTAAACATCAAGTTTTAACATGGTTGCTCATATTGAGCGTATTTATACACAGACCTTAATAAGAAGTTATGAGGAAAAGATTTTGTCAATTTTTCCGGGAAGAAATGTTAAATCAATTAGGATAATTTGTTGTTTAATTGATGTCTCGTAATCGGCGGCTCATGAAGCATGCAACTTTTAAATTCTTACTAAGAAGAATAATTTGAAATAGAAGGCTTATCAACAGAAAACGTAAAATACCCCCAGCCAATTGTGAAGAAAATATTCTATTAAATGATAAATTATATTTAGGATAGATATGCATTCCTGCAAAGCCATGTCAGGCCTGTTGTCTATGAGTTTTCCACAGTTTGTTCCTAATTTAAATTCCACTATTTTTGCCGTCCTTATTTAAAAAGAAGAAGATGTCAATCATTCAGAATATCCGTGAAAAAGGCGCAGTAATTGTAATCGCGATTATAGCGCTGAGTTTAATTGGTTTTATATTAATGGACTCCCGAAGCGGCACAGGACAGTTATTTGGTGGCGGAAATACCACAACCCTTGGAAGTGTAAATGGCGATGATATTGAATATGCCGAATTCAATACCAAGGTAAAAGAAATGGAACAGCAGTATCCTAACAGTGGGTCTGATCAAAGAAACCAGATTATGCAGTCTGTGTGGGACCAGATGGTAGCAGAAAAAGTAGTCAACGAGCAATTCAATAACCTCGGCATCACATTCACACCAAAGGAAATGAGTGCGATAATGTTCAGTGACGACGCACCGCAACAGCTAAAACAAGCTTTTACAAATAAAGAAACCGGCCAGTACGATATAGAACAAGCAAAGCAGTGGTGGGCGGAAACAAAACGGTCGAAAAATGAGGAGCAAAGAAACGCAATAAGTGCCCAGGTAATAGAACCAATGAGACTAAATAGTCTTTATAATAAATACACTTCTTTAATTGCTGCAAGTGTTTATATTCCTAAATGGCTATCTAAACAAATGGATGAACAAAGAAACCAGTTTGCCTCAATTTCCTATGTTTCGTTCCCCTATAGTCTTATCTCGGACAGCTCTGTAAAGGTGACTGATAGTGACATCATGTCTTATCTCGATAAAAATAAAAAAAGATTTCAGGAAGAGGGAGGACGCAAAATTTCTTATGTTACTTTCAGCGCCAAAGCAAGTAAAGAAGACAGTCTGCGAATTGAGCAATCATTGGAGGAACTCAAGCCTATGTTTGCGGCTGATTCTAACGCGAAATCATTCCTGGGAAGAAACGCTTCTACCTTTTCATTTTTTAATGGTTATACTACGAAGTCAAAACTGCAGGTCCCTGATAAAGATTCTATAATCGCTTTGCCTGTAGGTGGCGTGTATGGACCTTATATTGAAGGAAGCAATTACGCACTTGCTAAAAAAATTGAAGTCAAGGTTTTGCCAGATAGTATAAAATCAAGACATATTCTGCTTGGAACTGCAGACCCACAAACAGGCCAGGCAATTATGCCTGATAGTACTGCTCATAGAATAGCAGATAGTATCGCTACGGCAATCGCGAACGGGGCCGATTTTAATGCTTTGTCCGCAAAATATTCGACTGATGAAGTTGCAAAAAGAGATAATGGAGAGATGACATTCGATCTCTCAACTATTGAATCCGACAATTTCGCTAAAGAATTTGCTGATTTCTTATTGAACGAAAAAGGAGAAACGAAAAAGGTTGTTCAAACTCAGTTTGGATGGCATTACATAGAAATTCTTGAAAAGAAGGATTTTGAACCTTCCTATAAAGTTGCCTACATGGGTAAAGAAATTGCACCGAGCGATGAAACAATTAATGCCGCGAATGCTGCTGCCACAAAGCTCGCAGGCCAGGCAAGGAACAAGCAGGATTTTGATAAATACATTTCTGAGAACGGCCTGAATAAAATTACTTTCCCTGCTGTTGTAAAGGAAAATGATTTTCAACTTGGAGGACTGCAGGACGCGAGACAAATTATTAAGTGGGCGTTTGATGCAAAAGAGGGTGATGTGTCTGAGCCGTTTTCTTTAAAAGAACAGTTCGTGGTAGCAATGGTTGAGCAAAAAGTAAATGAGGGTGTTCCTGACGTGAAGACCGCCCGCCCTATGGTTGAGCAAACAGTATTGAATATCAAAAAAGCAGATGAAATAAAAAAGAAATTAAACAACCCTGCTACTCTTGAAGCTGCGGCTTCAGCTTACAATCTACAGGTACAAAATACCGGAATAGATTCTACTGTTACTTTCGATGCACAGATAATAAATGGTATTGGGAGTGAGCCAAAGGTTGCCGGTGCAGCTTTCAATAAAGACTATCAATCAAAAGTGTCTCCGGTAATTCCCGGTAACACCGGAGTGTTTGTGATTAAAGTGAATAGTGTTTCAAAGAAAACAACTTCTTCTCCGGAGATGGAAAGCATGGTGCTTCAAAATGAAGAAAATCAAATGAAGCAAAATGCAGCAGGCGAATCTTTCAATGCATTAAAAAAGAAGGCGGAAATAAAAGACTATAGAAGCAAATTTTTCTAACGGATGCTTAACGCACATAAAAAAGGGTGGTCTTTCGGGGCGACCCTTTTTTTATTTTAAAAACTCTGCTGTTCTTCCTTTAAATTATTCGCTGTCTGCTTTGCCGAGTTTCTTTTCCAGGCTGACATGACCGATCGCGTCACACTTAATATTGTACCAATTATTTTCGTCTTCCAAAACCATGTGGTACGTGAACTCATCCCCTGAACAAACTTCTGTTACCCCAAATATTTTTTTGCCCGGAAATCTTTCATTCACTTTTCCGCGAATAAATGGTGACAAATTCGCTTCAGTATAGTAGCGGGTGGATGACAAAATATTTCCGTCGCGGTCATAATCGATTC
>JBDSGZ010000052.1:0-5030 GCA_039918735.1 Ginsengibacter sp. | reverse complement strand
TTGTCAAAGCTTCCAGGATATTTTTAAGTTGATGAATGTGCCTTTGGGTATGAAAAAGAACAAAATATAAAAGTTCCAATTTCGTGATCTCGCCAAAAACGGGAAGAGTTAACATCTCTGACAAATTAATTCCGGCATGGTTGCCTTTTAAATCTTTAAAGGAATTTTTATAATCCCTCATTATTGTCGACTTTGATTTTTTCGCTTTGGTTGGCCAGATGAATTCAGGCGCATCAAACTTAACTGAAAAATCAAGGAACATTTTCTTTAATTCTTCAATTCTTTGCTTTACATCCCGCGGGGTTTCAGTGCCTTTCATCTGAAGTGATTGTTCTATGGCTTTGTTTGATTTTGTGAGATGAGAAACAACCTCTGCTATTGTCCAACTGCCAGCAAAGGGAATAGTATTCATCAAACCGGCTGGCGTTGATGACACCATGTGCAGCACCATTTTGCCCGCTTCATACAACGGTTTAAGTAGTTCGTGTTTATTGATAGTAGTTCGTTTCATGAAATTGATCTTTTTGACTTTTAAAAAAATATAATTTTCTCGGATGAAACTTACCATTACTGATGTCGATGTAGCTCACCCAGGCATTTACAAACTTAAAAGCATTCTTTCGATGAAGCAGGTGTAAATACGCCATTCTAACAGGCTCATTAGGACAAATGTTTCTTATTTTTGAACACTCAAAGTATCACTCAAAGATTTTTAAACAGTCGAAATGAAACATATCTCAATCCTGATTCCACGTGGACATACAAGCGTCGTAAATATAGAAGGCACACACCAGATTTTTAACGAAGTCAATTCTATCAGGCATAGTTTAGGAAAAGCTCCGTTATTTAAGGTTCAATTGGTAGGCATCTCAAAGGAAAACGTTCAGAGAAACGGACTGTTCGCAATAAGCCCCGACGTCTTAATTGATGAAGTGAAGAAAACAGATCTTATTGTAATCCCTGCAATCTATGGCGATGGAAATACGATGATGGACAACAATGTCGAATTTATTCCGTGGATTGTTAACCAGTACAAAAGCGGAGCAGAGGTCGCTAGCCTTTGCATCGCCTCTTTTTTTCTTGCAGCCACCGGGCTTCTTGATGGAAAGCAATGCGCCACTCATTGGACGGCGGCTAATGATTTTAGAAGAATGTTCCCCCAGGTAAATCTTGTGGATGATAAGATAATGACAGAGGAAAAAGGCATCTATACCAGTGGGGGAGCCTACTCCTTTTTAAATCTCCTGGTTTACCTGATTGAGAAGTATGCGGGTCGTGATATTGCTGTTGAAATTTCAAAAGTGTTCATGATTGATATTGACCGCATCAGCCAGTCTCCCTTTATTATTTTCCAGGGACAAAAAACACATGACGATGAGCCCATCAAAAAAGCTCAGGAGTTTATTGAAAAGAACTTTGAAGAAAGGATCACTGTTGATCAGCTCGCATCAATGTTTGCTTTAGGCAGGAGAAATATGGAACGAAGATTTAAAAAAGCAACTGCTAATACTGTGACAGAATATATTCAGCGTGTGAAAATAGAAGCTGCTAAAAAGAACCTGGAAACTGGTCGAAAAAATATTAGTGAAGTAATGTATGAGGTAGGATATTCTGATACCAAATCTTTCAGGACGATCTTTAAAAGGATAACCGGTTTATCACCTATTGAGTATAGAAGTAAATACAATAAGGAGGCAACTTTAGCTTATGCTTAAGCCAAAGAAGTTTGCTTTGCAAGCGGCAGGTCGATGATGAAAGTGCTTCCCTTTCCGAGGACACTTTCAACTTTTATTTTTCCTTTATGCGCATCCACTATGCTTTTCACATAGCTGAGTCCCAGCCCAAAACCCTTTACATTGTGTATGTTGCCCGTATGGGCCCGGTAAAACTTTTCAAAAATACGGCTCAGCGTCTCCTTGCTCATTCCGAGTCCATTGTCTTCAATTTTTATCCTTAGATAGCCACTCACGCCCTGGCTTGATAGTTTTATGATGGGTTGCTCTTTAGAATATTTTACAGCATTGTCAAGGAGGTTATTAATGATATTTGTGAGATGAACTTCATCACCTTTCACCAAATCATTTTTAGCTGATAGACAAGTTTCTAAAATGCCATCTTTCTCCTGTAATGGAAGTTTAATATTATTGATAGCACTCTCAATAATTTCATTCATATGAACAGGTTTCACATTCAATTGAATTTCCTGCTTGTCAAGTAAAGCTGCCTGCAGAATTGTTTCCACCTGCTTGTTCATCCTTCGATTCTCATCCTTAATAATTCCGGAAAAATAATCCATCTTTTCCCTGTCGTGAATTACTTTTTCATTTTTCAGTGCGTCCACAGCCAGTGATATTGTAGCAAGCGGCGTTTTAAATTCATGCGTCATGTTATTGATGAAATCAGATTTGATCTCACTCAATTTTTTTTGATTCAGTAATGCCCTTATTGTAATAAAGAAGGCGGCAAAAATAATGCAGGTAAATAGCAGGGCACCGGCAATCATCCAGTACATCTGCTTCCAGATGATATCTTGGACATGAGGCACTACGATTACCAACAGTTCTTCGGAGGAGAGTCCTTCAGCCAGGCTACCGCTCGGTGCCTGGATAGGATATACAAATGAAAGGTTACGGCTCGAGTCAAGGTAAGCTTCAAGATAATGTTTTGACTGAAGGTCTTCTCCAATCATTGAAGTAGGAGTGATCGCGAATTCAAAAACGATATCGACCAGGTTGTATTTCTCGAAGGCTTTTTGAATTCTTTCCCGTATTTCTTCTCTCGTGAATTTATGGACGATCGTGGTTGGAAAAACGTTCAGCGGAAAAAGGATGTCTGTACTTTTTCTCTTGTCAAATGGAGTAAGATTTCCTTTTTCTTCCGCCAGCGAATTTGCGGCTGAAGCTGTTACCATCGCAACGCTGTTCTCGAACTGTTGCTCCTTATCCTGGAGGGCCTGTTTTATCCAAACTACCTGGAAAAAAATAATTCCAAGAAGAGAGATGAAAATCAGTATGGTGATAGTAGGGAAAATTTTCTTCATCAGCGGCAAATTTAAACTTCCCCGTTGCTAAAAGGTAAAGGAAACAGGGAACATCAAAACTTTAACTAACTCTTATCTTTGCAGTAGTGGTAAAAGAATTAATTGTATTTATTATTCAATAAATATAAATTACAAATATGGTATCACCTTCACAGGGCACTTTATTAATTGCGAATCCATTTTTAAAGGATCCAAATTTCAGCAGGAGCGTCATTTTTTTATGCGATCATAAAGATGAGGGAAGCTTCGGGTTTGTTTTAAATAAAAAAATCTCAAAAACATTGAGTGAGTTGGTTCCTGAATTTGAAAATTTTGATTTCCCCGTTTTCCAGGGCGGACCTGTGCAGGGGGATACTTTACATTTTCTGCATCAATATCCTGATCTTATCAGTGGCGGTGAAGAAGTTTTCGAAAATGTTTTTTGGGGTGGAAATTTTGAAAGCCTTTTAATCAATTTGCGCAACAATGATATCGATGCAAATTTGATTCGTTTCTTTATCGGCTACAGTGGCTGGACCGGAGGTCAACTGGATAGTGAATTGAAAGAAGAAAGCTGGCTAACTGTGCCGGCTACAAAGGATTTAATTTTCAATACAGAACCAGGGGATGTTTGGAAAAATTCGCTGAAGCACCTGGGTGGAGATTACGAAATGATGATTAATTACCCTCTTGATCCACAGTTGAATTAGCAGCAAATATTTCTAACAAAACATACAAATTTTTATGAAACGTTTGGGCATAGTCTTCGGCATCTTATCCATTCGGTGTATTTATAATGTCTATGGAAAAAGATAAAAAGAAGATAAAAAGAAAGCAAACTCAGAACTAACTCTTTACATTTTAAGATAAAGTGTGCTCTATAAAATTTTTTTATTTCCTGCAAAATGGTTCATCCACTTATATTGCAAAAGGGTTAGCATTAATAACAAGAGCCTGCTGCAACAAAAAGGGCCGTTGTTACTGGCTGCCAACCATCCCAATTCTTTTTTAGATGCCATCATCCTGGGTACTCTTTTTAAAAATCCTGTTTATTCATTAGCCAGGGGCGATGCGTTCGTCAATAAGTTAGTCACCCGCGTACTCAAGTCATTCAACATGCTACCGGTTTATCGCGTGAGTGAAGGGGTCGAAAATCTCGAAAGTAATTATGAAACATTCGATGCCTGCCAGGAAATTTTTAAGCAGGATGGTATCGTGTTGATTTTTAGTGAAGGAAAGTGTACTAACGAATGGCACTTGCGCCCATTGAAGAAAGGAACTGCACGACTCGCTCTGGAAGCCTGGAGAAGAGGTGTTGATTTGAAGGTGTTGCCCGTAGGTATCAACTATAGTTCTTTCAAAAATTTTGGAAAGACTGTGGCTATCAATTTTGGAAATATCATCGCCGCTGAAGAAATCAATAATCAATTTTATTCCGGTAAAGAGATCAATGAGTTTAATCATAAACTGAGGCAAGAACTTCAGGAGCTTGTTTTTGAAATTGATCAAAATGATTCCCAGAAAAAGCGGGAACAGTTTTTCGAACCGATTTCGAATCTTAAAAAAGCAATATTGTTTCCTCCTGGGATGATCGGGTTCCTGTTTCATTTTCCACTCTTCCTTTTAATTCACTTCCTGATCATCCGTAAAGCAGACGTGCATTATGATTCAGTGATGACAGGCCTGTTATTTTTTGTATATCCTTTGTTCGTGTTGAGTATTTCGCTCCTGGCTGGCTACCTTGGCGGAGCTAGCTTTTTCGTTCTTGCTATTGTCGGGCAGCCTTTTTGTTTATGGAGTTTTGTTCAGTTGAGGGGTCAGCTATAGAGATAGAATAATATCGTCTATAATTCAGAAGCTCCTTCCACCAGTACAGATGCTTTATTATTGAGAACTTCTACAAAGCCGCTTTGTATTGAAAAATTTACGACCGAAGTTTTATCTTTTAATATTTTCATCTTCCCGGCCTTTAACGCACTCACTATCGGCGCATGTTTATCCAGCACTTCAA
>JBDSGZ010000051.1:0-6197 GCA_039918735.1 Ginsengibacter sp. | reverse complement strand
GAAGCGAGAGCTACTAACGGCGGAAAGAGATCAGGCGCATGCGTGGCGTCAAAATCAAACGCTTTTAATTCACGCTTCTTTACTACAATTCCTTCTCTTTCCACCTTGACATATGCTCCTGCCAACTCCAGCGCATCAATAATTTTTTTATCGCCCTGTGTGGAATTCATATTCGCACCTTTCACAATTACATCCCCTGCAATCGCGCCCGCTACCAAAAGGAATGCAGTGTTACTCCAGTCACCCTCTACACGGTATCTTACAGTCATGATACCTGGTGGTTTCCTGGGCAACACGGTAAACTTTTCATAATTCTCGTTTTGAATGTGATAACCAAAATCCTGCAACATATCCAAAGTGAGATCGATGTAAGGCTTGCTCGCTAAATTAGTCACGGTGATACTAACGGGAGCCGTACATGCCTTCGCATAAGCAATTAAAAGACCGGTTAAAAATTGTGAACTCAGAGAACCGTCCACTGTGATGTTTGCCGGTTTCATCGGACCTCGTAATGTAATGGGAAGTCTGCCGCCATTGGTTTCCACCCGAACCCCAAGCAGGGGAAGCACAGTATCAAAAAACTCAATTGGCCGCGTAAGAATACTTCCTTCTCCCGTGAAAGTAATGTCGTAATTAAACAGAGCAGCAATTGGAACAAACATCCTTAGTGATAAACCACTTTCACCGCAGGAAATTATCGAATGCTTTTTCTTATCAGGAGAAGTGAAAATATGGCTTGAAGAAGTCACCACTATTTCGTTGAGCTTATTATCTAAAGTTGCTCCGAGTGTACTGATGATATTCTGTGCTGCTTTTTCATCATTACTCTTCCCTGCATGGGTAATAATTGTAACCCCGCCATAAACAAGAGCGATAGCACAAGCCCGCTGCATACTACTTTTTGAAGAAGGCGCCTGGATAGAACCGGCGATTTTTGAAGGAGAGACGTGTGCGATCAACTTGCGATTTCTTTAAATATTTCGTGTAATTGTTCCATTTCGATAGAATGCACAGACGCGTCACCTATTTGGTTTAACAAAACAAAATCCATTTTATTACCGGCCTTCTTCTTGTCGTGTTGCAGTATCTCCCAGGTTTTTCCAGGATCTGCATTAAACTCGACGGGCAGTTGATATTGCTTCAAAAGATGAATCACTTTTTCTGACTGGCCGGATTTAAATCCATTCAATATTCCCGAGATTTTGCAGGCCGCTGCCATACCAATGCTGATCGCACTTCCATGTGAAATCCGGCTTGCATTCTCAATGGCATGACCAATAGTATGTCCAAAATTCAACAATTTTCTATCCCCTGTTTCATGTTCATCTTTCAAGACCACTGTAAACTTCAGGTCTACATTTTGTTTGATCAGCAAACCGGTCAACTCTGCAGATGATTGAAATTTCATCAGTGAATTTTGTTCAAGAAAGGCAAACATGCTTTTGTCTTTAATGCAGGCATGTTTGATTATTTCCGCGAAGCCATTCACCCATCCTTCGTCTGGTAATGTATCCAGGAATGTATAATCGTAAAGTAGAAATTCCGGCTGCCTGATGACACCGACAAGATTTTTATATACCCCCACATCTATTCCGTTCTTCCCTCCTACTGCTGCATCCACCATGGCAAGGATTGTCGTGGGCACAAATCCAAATCTCAGGCCGCGCATATATACCGAAGCAACGTATCCCGAGATATCAGTCACTACTCCTCCACCGACACCAACAATAAACGTTTTTCTATCAGCATGCAAATTAATAAGCTGATCAATGATCTCATTTGCCGCCTGTTGGTTTTTATGCTCCTCGCCGGATTGAATTACAATTGTAGACCGTTCGGAAAATTTTTCCCTGTGGAGAGCGTAAACATTTTCATCTGTAATGAAAATTGTATTATCCTTTTTTACAACCGTATCGATTAGTTCGAAATCAACATCAAAAAAACAGCTTACTTTTTTGCCGGAGAAATTATATTGTAACGTAGAATCACTAACCATTCATAATTTTATTCTGATGATTAATACTTTCGAGGTGAACAGCATCAAAATATTTAGTGATGAAGTCTTTGCTAAGACCGAGCGCCTCTCCTCTCTTGTAAGCTCTTGCCAGGATATCATTCCAGCGGCCCGTTTGTAAAATGGTAATATTATTATCTCTTTTATATTCTCCTATTTTATCTGCAATTTTCATTCTTTGACCAATCAGGATCAGCAACTCATCATCAATGTGATTGATCTGTTCCCTTAATGTAGCCAAAGCAGTGAGGAATTCTTTTTGATCCGAGTTTTCAACACGCCAGATGAGTGAGTCAAGCATTTCGGACAAACGTTCCGGGGTTACCTGTTGCTTTGCATCACTCCATGCATTATCAGGATCTATATGGGTCTCAATCATCAGACCATCAAAATCAAGGTTGATACTTTTCTGTGCAACGGCTTGCAGCATCGTGCGATTTCCACAAATATGCGATGGATCACAAATTAACAACATACCCGGAAATCTCCTTTTCATTTCAATCGGTAAATGCCACATCGGTGCATTGCGATACTCAGTGTTTCCATAGTTTGAAAATCCACGATGAATCATCCCAACCTGTTTTACTCCAACTTTCTGCAGTCTCTCAATTCCTCCACTCCACAATTCAAGATCAGGATTGATAGGGTTTTTAATCAGCACAGGAATATCTACACCGCGCAGGGCATCACACACTTCCTGCACGCTAAATGGATTAACAGTAGTTCTCGCTCCGATCCAAAGCATATCAACATCAAACTGCAATGCATCGTGTACATGCTTGGCAGTAGCCACTTCCACTGTAATCGGCAGACTGGTTATTTTCTTCGCCTGTGCAAGCCACGGCAAACCTTTAACGCCAATGCCTTCAAACAATCCAGGTTTGGTACGAGGCTTCCAAATACCTGCACGAAGCATGTCAACTTTCCCAGTTTGTGCCAGGCGGGTGGCAGTTTCTAAAACTTGTTCTTCCGTTTCGGCACTGCAGGGACCGCTGATGATGATTGGGCGCTTGGTCCATTTTTCCTGCATTACCTCTTTCATTGTTTTTGTTTCTGTTTGCATTTTGTAAAATTAATTTTAAAATTCTATAAAAATCCGCCGGCTTTGATCTCGTAACAGTTAGTTCTTCCTTTGCTGTTTTGTCCAAAACATTTCAATTCTATTTTCGTCAACCACTTTCAGTTTATCATCGACTATCATCCCAGTTGCATTCTTATCATTTTATTTTAGAATTCTTGAAATCTTATTCGCGTTCTCTATCAGTTCTGTGAGGTAACCATAGTTCTCCTTTTCGAGGCAACTTTTAAATTTCTTTAATTGTGAAATATGTTCGTTCAGAACATCCAAAACATTTTCACGATTCTGTTCAAAGACAGGAACCCACATCGCAGGATTACTTTTTGCCAAACGCACCGTGCTTTCAAAACCACCACTGGCTAATTCGAAAATAGCGTCTTCCTCCCGCTCTTTCTCCAACACTGTATTCGCCAAGGCAAAAGAAGTAATGTGGGAAATGTGACTAACATACGCGGCATGTACATCATGCGGTCGGGCACCCATATAAATCAAACGCATGCCCAATGTGTGATACATTTTTTCCGTAAACCCGAGCGCATCAGCATCGCTGTTTTCTTTATCACAAATAACAACCGCTTTGTCAACAAAAGCCCCGGGTACTGCGGCTTGCGGTCCACTGAACTCAGTTCCCCACATGGGATGAGACGCTACAAACCGATTGCGATTCTTACTTTCCGAGGCCGCCACGCATATTGCCTCTTTTGTAGATCCCACATCAATTACTATCTGCCTGTCAACCTGGTCTAAAATTCCAGTAATCATTTTTTTTGCGATGTCCACCGGTACAGCTAATATGATCAGATCACTTTTTGCGATCGCTTCGTCCAATTCATTTATTTCATCAACGATTTTTAAATTCAGTGCCTGTTGCTGATGCAATTTGTCGGACTCAACGCCAATAATTTTCGTTGCAATTTTCTTTTCTTTTAATGCGATGGCCATTGAACCGCCGATTAATCCCGTGCCGACAATAGTGACAATCATAGTTTGTTCTTGATTCTTTTAATAGCTTCATTAATCTTTTCAATGGTAGTGCAGAGGCTTACCCTTACATATTGATCACCCGCGTTTCCGAAAATTCCGCCCGGCGTAATGAAAACATTCGACTCGTGCAAGACCTTATCACTTAAATCATACCCGCTTTTAAAATCTCCTGGAATGGAAGCCCACACAAACAAACCGGCCTGGCCGGAATCAAAATTGCACCTCAATAACTGAAGCAATTCAAATACTTTTTTTCTTCTTTCATTATACGCTTCATTCAATTTATCATGCCAATCCTGGCCCAATTCAAGCGCTTTTGCAGCAGCGAGCTGCAGTGGTAAAAACATTCCGCTGTCCATGTTTGACTTAAACCGAACAACTTCATTGATTCTGTCTGCATGGCCTGAAAGCATCCCTATTCTCCAGCCTGCCATGTTATGGCTTTTACTTAAAGAGTTTAATTCTATGACCACATCTTTGGCGCCTTCTATACCCAGGAGGCTCATCGGATTTTTGTTTAGAATAAAACTATAAGGATTATCGTGGCAAAGAAGAATGTGATGTTTTTTAGCGAAGGAAACCAACCTGGCAAAAAAATCTTTTGTGGGCAGTTGTCCTGTAGGCATGTGAGGATAGTTGACGAACATGAGCTTCACTTTTCCAAGGTCTTGCTTTTCGATTTCCTTAAAATCCGGGAGCCAATCATTATCCTTGGAAAGTCTATATTCCAGCAGGCGAGCTCTGGCAATTTTGGCCGCGCTTCTGTAAGTTGGATAACCAGGATTTGGTATCAGCACTTCATCCCCCTCATTCAGATAGGTCATACAAATGTGCATGATGCCTTCTTTACTTCCTATTAGTGGGAGAATTTCAGTAGCAGGATCCAGATCGGTATCGTACCATTTTTTATACCATTTTGAAATTGCTTCCCGTAACACCGGGCTACCGCGATAATTCTGATAAGCGTGCGTATTCGGCTTCGCCGCTTCTTCCTGTAACACTTTGATTACATCGGGATGAGGTGGAAGATCCGGGCTTCCAATACCTAAGTTAATCACCTGCTTTCCCGCCTTATTCATGTTGTCTATTTCCCGCAACTTCTGAGAAAAATAATATTCTCCGACACCTTCAAGGCGGTTAGCAACAGTAAACTCTTCACCTGGAATAACCTGGCCTGCGTGCTCTCCTGATGTTACCGATAGTGACTCTTTCATATATCTTTTTTCGAAGTTGATTTACCATTTTTATAAACTCCATAAATCTTCAATCCGATAGTCAACGCTCTTATATCATCAATAACATTGTTGAAAACCTCAAGTGAATCAAATTCCAAATCAGCATGAAAAGAATACTTCCAATCGCTGCCAGGAATCGGCATCGATTGCAGTTTGCTCAAGTTGACTCCGGCCTCTGCAATTTTTGTAAGCACCCTTGCGAGGCTTCCCTTGGAATGATCAGTTTGAAAAATAATTGAAGCTTTGTCGCTGTTTTTAATATTTTCTATTTCTCCGAAAGGCTGAAGCACTAAAAACCGGGTGTAATTATTTCGAAGTGTATGAATGCTGGGAGATATTACTTCTAAATGAAAAAGTTCTGCAGCCAGTTTGCTTGCCACTGCTGCAATATGCTTGCTATGACGCTGATGCAACAGTTTCGCACTTAAGGCAGTGTCTTCTGTTTCGATCAGTTTCCAGTTGTATTTTTCAAGGTACTCCATGCATTGCAATAATGCCATGGGATGTGAATGTACTTCATGAATGTCCTCAAGTTTTACTCCCGGATTAACCAGGAGATTCTGTTTTATTTGAAGATAAATTTCACCGGTGATCTTCAAATTACTGTTCTGCAGAAGGTTGTAGTTTGGAAGAATGCTGCCCACTATTGAATTCTCGATTGCCATAAGGCCTCCATCACTTTGCGTCTCATCTGCAGCAATCTTTACAACTTCGCGAAATGTGGCACAGCAAATAACTTCCACACCTTTCCCAAAAAATTGCCTGGCAGCAACCTGGTGGAAACTGCCTTCATAGCCCTGTATCGAAATTCTCTTATTCATGTAAACTACATATGTATTAAAATAAAAATCCCGGACACTTCGCCCGGGATTTTACTATGTTACCT
>JBDSGZ010000050.1:0-6738 GCA_039918735.1 Ginsengibacter sp. | reverse complement strand
GCAGACACATGAATACAAAACGCTTCCTTCCGCGCATCTTAATTTTCCCGATGATGTTGTTTTTAACTTAGCAAAAGACTTGAAATTATTAAGCATCGAAGGCTCTGTATTGGGCGGCAACCAGTTTCTCGAAATCAGGAAACTCTCAATGGCAATGCAAAGATTGTTCAGATGGTTTGACAATGACAGGAGGGTTACCTATCCATTCCTGGCGCAGGTGATCCAGGGAACCTATCTTGAAAAAAATATCATCGGGCTGATTGATCCTAAGATCGAAGAAGATGGAAATGTAAAAGACAGCGCTTCACCAGAGCTCGCGCAAATTCGATTGTCTCTCTACAGAAAAAAAAATGAGCTTCGAAGGCTCTTCGACAAGGTCATAAGCAGGATGAACAAATTGGGTTATCTCGCGGATATCGAAGAGAGTTTTATAAATGGCAGAAGAGTTCTTGCTGTTTTCGCAGAACAAAAAAGATTAGTGAAAGGAATTGTACACGGGGAAAGTGACAGCCGCAGAACTACCTACATTGAACCGGAAGAAACGACGGCACTCAATAATGAACTTTATTCATTAGAAAATGATGAGCGCAAAGAAATTCAAAGAATATTATTTGCCTTGACTGCGAGCCTTAGGATTTATCATCCTTTGCTGGAGAATTATCACGACATATTCGGCAATTATGATTTCATCAGGGCGAAGGCGAAACTGGCATCTGAATACGATGGAAACTTACCGGGCTTACATGATCGGGCTTTTATAAAATTGGTTAATGCCCGTCATCCTTTGCTATATATTTATAATCAAAAGCAAGGCAAGCCTACAATTCCTGTGGACCTCACTCTCGACGACCAGAATAGGATATTGGTGATCAGCGGCCCAAATGCAGGTGGCAAAACAGTAACGCTTAAAACTACCGGTCTTTTACAGATCATGGTGCAGAGCGGCTTGCTCGTTCCCTGTAGCGCTGAAAGTGAGTTTGGAATTTTTCGGCAGTTGATGATTCACATTGGTGATACACAAAGCCTCGAATTCGAACTGAGTACTTATTCTTCGCATCTCATCAACATGAAATATTTTATGGAAAATGCGAATGGGAAAACGTTGTTTTTTATCGATGAGCTCGGAAGCGGTAGCGATCCAAATCTTGGCGGTGCATTCGCAGAAGTAATCATGGAAGAGTTGGCAAAAAAGCATGCATTTGGAATTGTAACAACTCATTATCTCAATCTGAAAGTGATGGCAAACAAAGTGCAGGGCATTACAAATGGCGCAATGGCTTTCGACGAAAAAAATCTCCAACCTCTTTATAAATTGATTGTGGGAAAGCCCGGTAGTTCCTATACGTTTTCCATTGCAGAGCGCATTGGTCTAAACCCTGCGCTAATAAATAAAGCAAAACAACTGGTAGACGAAGATCATTTCAGGCTTGACAAACTTTTAAACAGGACCGAACAGGATTTGCAAAAGGTAAGTGAAGAAAGTAAACAACTTCGACAACTTCTGAAAGAGAATGAACTGTTGAAAAAAGAAATGAACCATGTTATTCAAAAGGAAAAGCATCAGCAGCAAATTGAGTTGATGAAGCAGCAGAATAAAATAAACGAGGAGAAGCTAGTGTATCTTAAAGAAATGGAGCGAAAGTTAAAATCGATTCTGGTAGAATGGAGAAAGGAAGACGACAAGAATAAAGTGTTCAGGATGATGAACTCATTGCTTTACAAACCACGCGAAAATCTTGCTGTAGCAAAACAGAAAAAGAAAATCGACGCCAAATATGTGGAGTCAGCAGATCCGGTTAAAGAAGGATTTAAAGTGAAAATGAAGACCAACCACCAGGTCGGGAAAGTGATTGATATCCGTGGAAAGAAAGCCATTGTACAAGTTGGCTCAGTCCCCATTACTGTGAATCTTTCCGATCTTGTGGTAGTGAAGGAGAAAGAAGAATCTTAACTTGAAAATTTTTTTAACAGGCAAAAAATGAGATGTCTGCTGTTGATGAATTGCTTTTGTTGAAATGAAAATGATGTTCGTTCGACGGGATATATTATGATAGAAAAAAGATTAAAAAACATGTACGATATCTGTTGTGTTGGACACATAACTCTTGACAAAGTTGTAACTCCTGATTCGGTGGTAGAAATGCCCGGCGGTACTTCTTTCTATTTCTCGAAAGCAATTTGCAATATGGATGTCTCATTTCTGTTAGTGACTTCGCTCGCAGAAAAGGAGATGAATTTTGTGCGGGATTTACGCGACGATAATATTGAGGTAAAAGCATTTCCATGCGAGAACACCGTTTACTTTGAAAATATCTATCCGGAGAACAAGGATCACCGCACACAAAAAGTTTCTCAAACAGCGGATCCATTTAACATAGAACAGTTGAAGGAAGTTGACGCAAAAATTTTCCATCTCGGCCCCTTGCTTGCAAATGACATATCGCTGGAGGTTATCAAATCGCTTGCCGCAAGGGGAAAGGTTTCATTGGACGTACAAGGATTTCTGCGTACGGTGCAGAACAACAATGTCTATCCCATTGACTGGACTGATAAAAAGGAAGCGCTGAAGAACGTTCATATTTTGAAAGCCAATGAATCTGAAATGGAAGTATTGACCGGTCAAAAAGATATTCGGAGAGGAGCGAGATTAT
Organism: Ginsengibacter sp.; assembly: GCA_039918735.1. Lineage (GTDB taxonomy): Bacteria > Bacteroidota > Bacteroidia > Chitinophagales > Chitinophagaceae > Ginsengibacter. The sequence continues at coordinate 4,087 of JBDSGZ010000050.1, read as the reverse complement.
TAAAGGATTGGGGCGTTCAGGAAGTTGTTATCACGCTCGGAAGTATCGGATCTGTGATTTTTACTGATGGAGTTTTTTATGATATTCCAGCATTTGCTCCCAGCAGAATCTCTGATACCACCGGCTGCGGCGACACCTATATGGCTGGATATCTTTATAAACGGATCAAATCGGCGGGGATACAGGAAGCCGCAGAATTTGGCGCTACAATGGCAAGTTTAAAAATTGAATCGCCGGGTCCATTTACTGGCAGTGAACAACACGTTGTGGAATTCTTAGACAAAAACAGAAACTCAATTAGAAATGTTTAAACTCAGTTGGAATATAATTTTTGCTCTGCAACTATTTATTCAAAAAAAGCAAAAACTCAGCTCTTCCCTTTTATTGCAACGAGATATTCAACAATGGGTGCTATCGAGGAATCCGGAATTGGCGCTCCAAAACTTTTCTGCATTTTGTTTACAATGGCGCTCCATGCCTTTTCAGAAAGATTTGGTTGCATTTGCACAAACCGCGCAGAGTGGCAACTGATGCAGTTACCCTGAAAGGTTTTATACCCCGGGGCTTCAGGCAAGTTTGTCACAACGCTATTAAGGTCTGCCGGAGCTGCAACCACCGGGCTTTCGCTTTTATTTTCTGCATTATTGCAGGAGCAAATAAATCCGGTACACAATGACAAAATGAAAATTGTTAGCAGGGACTTCTTCATAATTACTCCGCTTTTAATGGTAGGGTTTCAATTTCGTTACGCATATAACCGCTGTGATTCCATTGGTGTATAGGTTGCGTTTGACCAATTGCGTTAGTGGCCTTCACCTGCAGGCTGTAAAGACGCTTTTCAGAAGGTGTAAAACTATAGCGCCACCTTCGCCAGGAGTACTTACCTAAATCATCGTCCAATTTGGCAGGAGACCATGTGCTACCTCCGTCCTGCGATAGTTCAACTTTTGCAATTCCATCACCTCCATCGAAAGCAACTCCCTGGATTTCGGTTTCCTTGCCTACGGCAATTACATCGTTCGGTTCAGGAACGACAAAGATGGAACGAACATCCATTTTATTTATGGGTTCTACATCTTTGGCAATCGATTCGGGGTTTTCATTTCCGTTGGGCTCACCCTTCGGAACCAAGTATGCTTTTTTCATCCAAAATCCTTCATATGGTGTTGAATGCACTTGTATGTCGGCCAACATACTGACCCAATATGTTGCATACCATCCGGGCACGACCAACTTTAGTGGGAAACCATTTAAGACCGGCATCGGTTCTCCATTCATTTCATAAGCAACCATTACTTCGCCATCATTTGCATGATCGTAAGCCAATGATTTTACAAAGTCAGGTGTTACCGCCATGGGAGGAACATCAAGCCCATTAAAGCTCACATCTTTCGAATCAACTTTTGCTCCGGCCATTGCTAAGATATCTTGCAATTTTACGCCTGTCCATTTCGCATTTCCCATGGCACCGTTTTTCCATTGACCTCCCGGAACACGGGGATCGAAAAAGCTGCGGGAATTGCCCGCACACTGGCATAGCGCCGTCATGGTAACAGGAGTAAATTTTGTTTTAAGATCGTCGAGAGATAGAGTGAGTTCTTTATTTACGTTCCCACCTACCCGCAGCCGGAACGTGTCAGTATTCACTGCAGTGGGAATACCCGCCAGGTGCCAACGCACAAAAAAAACATTATTAGGAGTGTAGTCCCGTAGAAAATATTTTAAAGGTGTTTCCAGGTTTGGCGGCCTGTCCGTCAATAACAGAAGGCTATCTTTTCCGGGAGCCATTACCAGTTCGGAGGCCGATGGGCTATCGGTTCCGTGATCAGAAGTAGCAGGTGAAGAAGATTTGTTATTGCATGAAAAGCTGGCGGCAGAAATTAGCAAGAAGAAAAAAAGATTTTTCAAGGTGCGTTAATTTTGTAGTGAACAAAACATTACTCCGTAAAGGTAAAGTTTATAATACGGAAAGGGATTCCATTGGGTAGAAAAAATATAGGGTTGTGTAGCGGGTACCTATCATCCAGGGGTTTTTAAACAGATGGCAGGAAAAAATACACTAACATACTTTCAATGCACGTCATAAAAAAAGCAACGACAGAAGTTTTGGCTTTATCCATCAGAATCCAGAATAGAAGTTCCGGATGAAAGACCTAAATCTTTGAAGAATTCAGAATTACAATCTCCTCAAAACCTCTTTGCCCATTGCTTCCGTACCTAAAATTTTATCAGGATCAGTTTGAGCGTCTGCAATGTCTTTGGTTCGAAAGCCAGCTTTCAAAACACCTTCAACGGCAGCAATAACAGCTTCTGATTCTGCTTTCATTTTAAACGAAATATCGAGCAATAGTGCAGCAGATAAAATAGATGCCAGTGGATTGGCAAGACCTTTCCCTGTAATGTCGTGCGCAGATCCATGAATGGGCTCATACACTCCTGTGCCATCACCAATAGATGCGCTCGCCAACATTCCCATAGAGCCGGCAATTTGCGAAGCTTCATCAGTGAGAATATCACCAAACAAGTTAGCGGTAACCACAACATCAAAGCGTCGCGGATCTTTGATAAGAAGCATCGCGGTAGCATCAACAAACTGATGTTCTATTTCCACATCAGGATATTCAAGTGCCACTTTTTGCACAACCTCTCTCCACAACCTTGATGTTTCAAGGACATTTGCCTTGTCAACAGAACAAACCTTTTTTCTCCTCGTACGGGCTGCCTCAAACGCTTTACGTGCAATGCGCTCTACCTCGAACCGGCTGTATTCTGCTACATCAAATGCGGTGTCGCCGTTATTCTTTCTTCCTTTTTCACCAAAATAAATATCGCCGGTCAGTTCCCTGAAAAACAAAATATCTGCACCCTTTAATATTTCAGGCTTAATGCTGGATGCGCCAAGTAATTCATCAAATAATTTTATGGGACGAATATTTGCATAAAGCCCAAGTTCCTTCCGCATCTTTAGTAAACCCTGTTCAGGCCTCACTTTCGCAGATGGATCATTATCGTATTTCGGATGACCAACGGCTCCAAATAAAACTGCATCCGAGTTACGCATTTTCTCCAAAGATTCGTCCGGCAAAGGATTGCCCGTTGCCTCGATGGCATCATGGCCGATGGATGCTTCATCGTACGTGAACGTGTGGCCGAAGTTTGCGGCTATCTTTTCCAATACACTTTTACCTACGGAAGTTACTTCTTGCCCGATTCCATCTCCGGGAACGATTAGTATTTTTTTTGTGGCCATTTTTTTGTTTAAATCAAGTCAATGAAGCAAAAGCGCAGCAGAGTCTCGCTGTAATTGTTAATAGAATTTTTACCAGGAAATTTTTATGAAGTTAATTTTCTTAGTCTTTATTTTACGGCAGGTTACGCATCTAAATGCCATTCAGCATTTTCAACGTAGCCTTAATCGCGGCCACTGTCTGGTCACTATCCAATCCACGGGTTTTAAATTCTTTATTCTTGTGAATCCATGTTATAATGGTCTCGCACAAAGCATCACTTTTTCCACCAGGAGGAATGCGAACTGCATAATCCGTTAACACAGGAAGTTCTATTTTTTTCTGCTTGTACACTTTATTCAAAGCGTTCATAAATGCATCGTATTGACCATCGCCCTGGGCATGTTCTTCGAATGAATCTCCGTTCACTGTAATTCTTAGAGTCACGGAGGGATTAAGATCCTTGGAATGTGTCAGCACATAATTATTTATCTGAACATTTTCTTTAACGGCACTGCTGGTGAGTACATCTGAAATAATGTAGGGGAGATCCGCCGGCGTCACAATTTCCTTCCGGTCGCCCAGATCAATTATACGTTGAGTAACTTTCTTTAAATCCTGGTCTGCAAGGTGTATCCCGAGTTGTACCAAATTATTTTCTATGTTCGCCTTGCCACTCGTTTTGCCTAAAGCATATTTTCTTTGCCTGCCAAATCTCTCAGGCATTAAATTGCTGAAATAGAGTTTGTTTTTTTTATCGCCGTCAGCATGAATTCCGGCAGTTTGTGTAAAAACATTTTCACCGACAACAGGCTTATTTACAGGGATACGAAAACCTGAAAAAGTCTCAACCAGTTTAC
>JBDSGZ010000049.1:0-9710 GCA_039918735.1 Ginsengibacter sp. | reverse complement strand
ATGACTTGTTTACATCTTTTTCACTTAGCCTGTAACTTATTCTGTGCAGTGTTTGGATATGTTGAGAATCTATATCAGGATGCGTATTTATCCAGTTCATAAGGCTGTCTACATATGCTCCCTGGCCAAATGTTATACATCCACAGCAAACAGTAATCGAAAGAAGCAACAGTTTTTTTTTCATTTACAAGCAAAGTAGTAGAATCGTAAGTTGGATGAAAATTGTCACTTAAAACTAAATAATATATGCGCAAAAAATTAGGGTAGTGGATTTAGTATTCTGAAAGGTTTGTTTTAATAAACAAACGGCTGGTATTCGTTGATTTTTGGTAAGCCAGGGAGATAACGAATCTGCCTATGGTAGCTGCAGACGCATAATATAATCGTTCATGTAAAAGCCGTTTCCAATATCAATGTCAGCTTCTTCCTCCACTTTAAACCCTTGCTTCTCGTAAAAGTGCCTGGCTTTATTATTCCTATTGACGTTCAATTCTAAAAAGATAGCCCCTGCGGCCCGGGATTTTTCGATCACATAATCCAGGAGTAGCTTTCCGGTTCCGGTTCCCTGCTGGGTGGGCAAAACATAAATTTTATGAAGACGATGAATACTGATGTTTGTTTCTTTGGAAGAAAACGATGCAAACCCTACGGGAACATTTTCATCCAGCACGAGGATGAAATTATGATGTAAATTGACAAACTGATTTCTGAGTGAAGAAGTAGAATAGAACTTCTCAAGCATATACTCAAGTTGTTCTGCAGATAGAATATTTCCATAGCCATCCGGCCATGTTTGATGCGCAAGATTTTGAATCAGCGGAATATCTTCGAGCCGTGCAACTCTAATCACAGGCATTGCTACTGTATTCGTATTTTAAGATCTGGCGCGAAGAATTTTCTACCGGAATTGTCTTTTACAACAATGTCAAAGAAATACATTTCTTCATCTTTTTGAAATCCATTTTGAATATTTTCCTGCCACACTTTTGGGAGAGGAGTTGAGTCAAACAGACTTGAGACGGTGGTAAACGTCATCTGCTTACGACCTGTTTGTTCATCCTCAACCACGCCCTTTTTTTTGTAAAGAAAATGATACGAATCTATTTTATATGCATTCTCCTGCGCATCGGTTATTTTCAAAGGCAGTGCAATGAGTTGATTGGCTTCATCTATCGTCACTGTCGCGCCGTTCGAGTTTATACCTAAAACTGATTTTACAACCGGAGGTTTGAATTTGGTAATTTTTGTGATAACAGGATTCTCTGTCGTTTGTTGTGAAAAAGATAACATGGTGGTTGAGCAACAGCAGATGACAAGTAAGACTCGTTTAAGATTTCTCTTCATAATTAAAACTTAAGTAACATACAACGTCAGAACAATCTATTCCATTGCAGACAGGCTTTCCTGGATAACAGAAATTTTGTACTCAGCATCGGCCTTCTTTTTTCTTTCCAGTTCAATCACTTCTGGTCGCGCATTTTCAACAAATCTAATGTTACTTAACTTCTTATCTACTGCATTTAGGAAACCCTTAAGATGGTCAAGGTCCTTGTTGAGTTTTTCTATGTGAGGCTGCGTGTCAAATTCCTTATTTGTTGCCATATACACTTTTTCTTTCCCGGCTATAATAGCGATTGCACCAGGCACACTCTCCATGGAAACTTCAATTTTATCTGTGTTAACCTGTTTGATTAAAATATCTTCTATGGCAGAATAGAATGATTTATTTCCAGCCTGGATAAAAAGGGTGATTGGCTCTTTCGGCTTTATTGAATGTTTCGCCCTGGCATCCCTGATGGCTGTTATCAGTTCTTTCAATGTTTTTCCGTCTTCGAGTATTTTTTTATCAGCCTGGTGAGGAATCAGAAGTTGTTTAACAATCAAATCATCCGTCCTGCTTTCGTCCAGGAGATGATAAATTTCCTCCGTAATAAAAGGCATGAAAGGATGCAGTAATTGAAGAACTTCTTCAAAAAATTTTATGGACGCTTCATAAACTTTTTTCTCAATTGCTTTACCGAATTCAGGTTTTATCCATTCAAGGAACCAACTGCAAAAGTCATCCCATATCAGTGAGTAGATTGTTTTAAGTGCCTCACTCAGCCGAAATTCTTTCATCAAGTTGTCCACCTCTATATTTACTTCATTGAGCCTGTTTTGAAACCATTGGATTGCAAATTCATTATGATAACTTTTATTTTCTTGCTTTGCATCTCCTTCATTTGTCGCCTCCGTCATTTCCTCACTTCTTCCATGCCACATTTTTATTAGCTTCAGGGCATTCCAAAGTTTGTTGTTGAAGAATTTTCCTTGTTCCAGGCTGCCTTCGTCAAACAATAGATCATTTCCGGCCGGCGAAGAAATCATAATTCCAAAGCGAACGGCGTCTGCACCATATTCATGAATAAGGTGTAAAAGATCAGGGCTGTTTCCAAGTTGTTTGCTCATTTTTCTGCCAAGCTTGTCCCTCACCATTCCTGTGAAATAGACATCGCTGAAAGGTTTTTCGCTCATAAATTTCATTCCGGCCATAATCATCCGTGCCACCCAGAAAAAAATAATGTCTTGACCCGTAACCAACACGGAACCTGGATAGTAATAGTTGATGTCTTTATTACCGGGGTGCGAAATTCCCTTAAACACTTCAATAGGCCATAGCCATGAAGAGAACCACGTGTCAAGAACATCTTCGTCGCGGCGAAGCTGCGGCTTTTGCTGACCCGCTGTTTTGGTTGAATCTTTTGACGATGATTTTTTACTGTAAAGTTCATTCGCCTCTTCTTCATTTTCTGCTACATAAAGATTGCCATCTTCATCGTACCATGCTGGTATCCTCTGGCCCCACCAGAGTTGACGGCTGATGCACCAGTCTTTCACATTCTCTAACCAATATTTATACGTAGCGTCAAAGCGGTCAGCCGGATGAATTTTTATGTTTCCAGAAACGACAGCCTCCAATGCGGGTGGCGCAAGTTCTTTCATCTTCAAAAACCATTGAGTGGAGATCTTCGGCTCAGCTACCACGTTGGTTCGCTGGCTATACCCAAGCCTCGTAGTGTATTCCTCTTCCTTTACCAGTAGACCCTGTTGTTTCAGCTCTTCAACAATCTTTTTTCGGGCCTCGAACCGGTCCTCGCCTACATAAATTTGTGCAGCTTCACTAAGTGTACCATCATCATTAAGTGTTTCAATTACCGGCAGATCGAACTTTAAACCAATATTATAATCATTGATATCGTGAGCCGGAGTAATTTTCAAAATGCCTGTTCCGAATTGTTTGTCGACATACTCATCAAATATCACCGGAACCGCGCGGTTGATTAACGGCACGAATACCTTTTTTCCTTTTAATCCGCTATACCTCGTGTCAGTTGGGTTAGCACAGACTGCCGTATCCCCCATAATCGTTTCCGGCCGTTGAGTGGCAATCACGATATAATCTTCTAACCCGAGGTTTTCTTCTGTGTTTTCTATTTTGTATTTTATGAAATAGAGTTTTCCGGTCACATCTTTATAATCCACCTCCTCATCACTCAGGGCAGTTCTCGCTTGAGGATCCCAGTTAATCATCCTGGCACCCCGATAAATTAATCCCTGTTTATATAGTTCTACAAAAACTTTTATTACAGCCTTGTAATAGTGATCGTCCATTGTGAACGTTTTTCTCTTCCAGTCTACACTGCATCCCAACTTTGCAATTTGACTGTAAATTATGTTTCCATATTTCTCCTTCCATTCAAAAGCATAATTTAAAAATTCCTCTCTTGACAAACTATTTTTATCAATGCCTTTCTCTCGCTTAAGCATTTCAACCACCTTAGCTTCAGTCGCAATAGAGGCATGATCACTGCCGGGCACCCAGCACGCATTGAACCCACTCATTCGCGCTTTTCTTACAAGAATGTCCTGCACGGTCTCGTTCAGCGTATGCCCCATATGCAAGACACCGGTAACATTTGGAGGAGGGATTACAATTGTAAAAGAAGGGCGGCCGTCTGGCTTACTTGAGAAATAATTTTTTGAAAGCCAATGGTTGTACCACTTCTCCTCAACGGAACCCGGAATATAATTCTTAGATAACTCCATAAACTGCGGTAAAAAATTTTAAGCTACAAATGTAATTAAATCGATTGCTACAATTTTCTTAAGAAGTTTTAAGTTTACACCTCAAAATTTCTTTTTTGGAATATGCTGTTGTTGACATAGAAACCACTGGCGGTTATGCCGCATCAAATGGAATTACGGAGATTGCTGTGTTCATAACAGACGGGGAGCGAGTTTTGAGACAGTTTAGCACTTTATTAAACCCGGTGTACACTATACCTCCTTATGTGGAATCGCTTACGGGAATCACCAATGAGATGGTTGCTTTTGAAAAACCCTTTAGCAGCGTTGCCGATTCACTTTATGAACTTCTTCGCGATAAAGTTTTTGTAGCTCACAATGTAAATTTTGATTACTCTTTTGTCAAACATCACTTGGGCCTTTGTGGCTATGAATTGAATTGTAAAAAGCTTTGTACGATAAGACTTGGAAGACAAATATTGCCTGGCCTGCCGGGTTATGGTCTTGGGAAAATTTGCCGCCATCTTGATATTGGAATTACTTCCCGACATCGTGCGGCCGGCGATGCAGAAGCAACGGCGAAGCTCTTTCATCACCTGCTGAAATGCGATGCTAACGGTAGCATAGCCGCAATGTTGAAAACAAACAGCAAAGAGCAGTACCTGCCACCAAACGTTTCTTCGTCGGTGGTAAATAAACTACCGCATGCTCCGGGCGTTTATTATTTCCATGACAAAAAGGGAAAAGTTATTTATGTCGGAAAAGCAAAAAGTTTGAAGTCACGGGTCAGTAGCCATTTCTCCAACAATAAATCTAACAAGCAAAAGCAGGAGTTTCTAAGGAAGATCCATGATATCAGTTATAAAATGACCGGTACGGAGTTGATGGCATTTATTCTTGAGAGTATTGAAATAAAAAAACTTTGGCCGGAACAGAATAGAAGTCAGAAGAGATTTGAACATGCATATGGCCTGTATACTTTTGAAGACAGGAAAGGTTACATGCGACTTTGCATTGAAAAAAAGAAGAAGCACATTCCATCTCTATACACGTTTACACTGATTACTGAAGGGCACATCTTGCTACGAAAATTGGTTTCGCAGTTTGAGCTCTGTCCCAAATTATGTTTCCTTCAGGCGGAAAATATTAATTGCAACTTGCGGGTGGAAAGTAAATGTAAAGGTGCTTGTGAGCAAAAAGAAACACCTGCCGAATACAATGAAAGAGTGCAGGATTGCATCAGGCATTTGAATGATGAGCTTCCGAGCTTTGCCCTTGTGGATGCGGGATTAAACCGTGAAGAACAAAGTTGCATCCTTGTAGAAAAAGGAAGATTTTTTGGGATGGGTTATTTGCCTTTGGATATTTCAATAAAATCGACCGATGAACTTAAGGCTTACTTGTCGCCACATCCCGAGAATGATTATATCCGGCATCTCGTTTTCCAGCACATAACCAGGTATCCTCAAAAGAAAGTTACATTACCCAATTAGATTATTTAGAAGATTTATAAACAAACTTCGCGGGATAAATTCTGCTCCAAGAGTTTCAAGATGCGCAGTATATACCTGGCAATCTATGAGGGCTACACCGTCGGCGATCATTCGTTCCACATGTTTTATAAAAGCAAATTTGCTCGCATTACTTTCCAGCGAAAACATACTTTCACCGAAAAATACTTTGCCCATTTGTACGCCATAAAGACCACCAACCAATCTTCCATCTTTCCATACTTCACTGCTGTGTGCCATTCCTTTTTCATGTAGCATGATGTAGGCTTCTTCTATTTCATTTGTAATCCAGGTACCAGCGTTGTCCTTTCTTTTCGTGTTGCGGCAATGTTTAATTACCTCAGAAAAAGCCCTGTCAATTGTAAAATGAAATGCTTCATTTTTTAAAAGTTTTTTCATGCTGTGGCTTACTTTAATTTGATCCGGGAATAGAACGAAGCGCGGATCAGGACAGTACCAGCAAACTGGCTCATCTTCATTGTACCACGGAAAAATTCCCCTCCGGTAGGCATTCATTAGACGATCAAAAGTTAGGCTGCCTCCTATGGCAAGAAGACCATCGGGATCGGCCAGAGATACCGGTGGAAAATCGGTTGATTCGTCGTTTATTATAAACGCCATCAAAAGTTGATTAAAAAAAATGAGGAGGTTTCCAAAATGGAGCCTGCATAAAGTTAGCGCTCAGAAAGTTGCTCTACAGTGGCTCCAATGCCGCGCTCAGAAATAGTATCACGCATTGGCTTCAGATATTCGTAAGATCCTTCTTTAACTGCATATTTTCCTTTGGTATGTATGAGCATTGCACACTGCTCAGCCTGCTCCTGCGAGTGATTGCAAACTTCAATAAGAGTGGTTATAACCCATTCAAACGTCGTCACGTCATCATTCCAAACAATTAACTGGCAGCCATTGTCCTGGTCTACTAATAATTCAGTTTCGACGGCTTCTTTGGTGTAAGGACTGATTTCCATAATCATAAAGTTATCCAAAATTACAATTTTTTACAACTCAACGCCAACAGACCTTACAGGCATTTGCAGTTTACTTTTCAATTCAGGCATTGATTTTGGTAATAGGTGGTTAAAATCAAAAAAAGATTGAAAATTCAAATGATTAACCTTAAAAATTAAACGATGAAAAACTATTTAAAGATCTTCACATCGCTCCTCATTTCTGCGATCATAATGAACAATGTTGAGGCACAGACCAGGACGAAAATTAAAACGAAAAGTGATGAACCAAAATTCGTAGAACAAAATTTTGGCTCACCTGCATCTGTAGCTGATGTGGCTGATATTGCTGATAGCAGCCTTGCTTATAACAGTGTAAAAAATCTAATCGACAAAAAAGTAACCCTCGCCTATGAGGATAACTCGTTCAGGGGAAATGAACCCATTCGCAGAGGTGATTTCATCGTTGCATTAAACTCCGCAATCGATGCAGTGAAGAAAGTAGAAACCGAACACGGGATTACGAGCTCCGATAACAGCATGGCAGTCGGTGCCGTATCAACCGTTGAAGAGAAGGGCGGCGGAACAAACGGATTAACCGGGTTCCAGGATGGGAGCGTATATTATCCTGCCGCACAATCATTGATGCAAAAAGGCGTGAATTTATCTTTTGAAAAATCCAAGATATTTAATCCAGGCTCTCCGATGAGTGAGAAAGAAGTGTATGAAATTCTGAACAACGTTTTTGGATATAGCACCGCAGGTATGAATCCATATGCGACGACGATGTCGAGATCTAAATTTGCGATGGCTCTTGACAACGCCCTGTCAACAAAGTTACAACAAGACTATGCAATCATTGATCAGAAGAATGCAGAAGCAGAACAGGACAGGCAGGCAGAACAGCAGAGTTTGCAAGCTCAGATGCAGCAGCAGGAACAAATGAAAAGAGATTCGTTGAACAGCGCTTACCAGGCAGAGCAAATGGCAATAGAGAAGAAAGCACAGGAAAATCTTTCAAAGAAGAAAAAGGGTAAGTAGAAATTGCCCTTTTATCTCTGAAACCACATTTCGCAAGGGTGTGGTTTTTTTAACCGAGCTTTCTTAAAAATTATATTCAATTCCATTGCTGATACTATAGTCCCGTTTAGGAGCGGAAGCAGCGGGCTTACTGTCATAAAGAAAATACCAGCCTGTAGTAAATGACAACTGTTTAGCAAGCTTAATTTTTAAAGTGAGTTCATTTAATATTCTGTAGTCATTAAAAATTTTGTATAACGGCTGGTAAAAAATAGTGGCAATAAGTTCAGTAGCATCCGAGGGCTTATAAGTAGCCGTTGCATAGTTGCTACTACGAAGATCTTTATGATGAATTACGGGTTGCGTCTTTTCTTTTTCGTCTTCGTACATGAAAGAGGTTCCTGCATACAATGCAAGTTTATTGCTGCCCGACAATTTAAATCTAGGTCCTGTACCTGCAAGTAAACGAAGCTTAATCCCTGTCACATTATTTTGCTGCATCTGCGTGAAGGCTTCCCATCGAAGGAGGCTGTTTACTTTGTAATTGTACCGAAGATGATAAAAAAGATTGTTGTTAAAGGTTTGCCCACTTCCCTTTAGAAAATTATAATTGACGAGAAACAGGTAAAGATTCTTTTGAGTTTTATATTCAAGGTGTGCATTTACGTTGATGTTTATCACCTCCACCACATTTTTTTCAAACAGAAACCCGCTACCCAATGCTCCAAGCCAACCGGTCGTATCGCTTTGGATGCGCAGGCTTTCAACATTTACAACCTGGCAAAAACCGGCTGAGCTTAAAAATAAAAATAAAATGAGGCTAAAGAAGTGGCGCATGTGCAGGGAATATTTTTGGGCCAAAATTAAGTAAGTCTGAAAAAAAATTCTTTATTGTATTAAGAGACCCGGGCGTTGCCGATGAAGTAAAATAAACGATTGTTAATAGAAATACTAGTTTTTTTATTGGTTGAAAATTTAGGCTGAATTAATATATTTTAAAGACTGAAATTTTTTGCGATAATGAAAGCAACATTCATTTCGAATGTTTAAAATGTTTCTTAAATATGAGGAAGAATTGCTCCGGGACAAAATCTTCGATCAACGATTATTTTGATTTCTTTTTCTTTCGTCTCTTGATTTTTTGAGGATGGTGAAAATTTTAAATCCTTACATTTACTTTCAAAATATGTTTGCGTATGGCAAATGAAAAATCAAGAGAGATGGGAAAAGCTCCGCACAACGCCAGGAGAAATTTTCTGAAGCAATCGTCACTTCTAACCGCCCTTGCAATAGCGCCTCCTGCGCTCATGAGGGCTGCCGATAAAAAATTAGATGAAGCGGGAGCGCGGTTATTTGAACAAAAACTTTTGGAGCTTGAAATTAACGGAGCACAACACCAATTCAGTGTAGAGCCCCGCGTTACACTCCTGGATCTATTGCGGGAACACGCTCATCTTACCGGCACTAAAAAGGGTTGTGATTTCGGCCAGTGTGGCGCCTGCACCGTTCACGTTGATGGCAAGAGAGTCTTATCCTGTCTGAGCCTGGCCATCATGCAAAATGGGAAAAAAGTAACCACGATCGAGGGGCTTGCAGACGGAGACAAATTACACCCGATGCAGGAAGCTTTTATTAAGCACGATGGATTTCAATGTGGGTACTGTACTCCGGGCCAAATCATGTCGGCAGTTGCGTGCGTGAGAGAAGGGCATGCCAACACGGACGATAACATACGTGAATACATGAGCGGAAATATTTGCCGTTGCGGTGCTTATCCAAATATAGTTGACGCTATTAAAGAAGTAAAAGAAAAAGGAGGCACTATATGATCAACTTTGACTATGTAAAAGCTTCTTCACAAAAATCGGCTATCGAGGCCTTAGCAAGAGATGCCAGTTCAAAGTTCATTGCAGGCGGTACAAATCTCGTGGACCTTATGAAAAAAGGCATAGAGATGCCCGAAAAATTAATCGACATTTCGGACCTCCCGTTGAAAAGCATTGATGAGACAAACGGAACTATCAGGATAGGAGCGCTGGCCCTCAATAGTGTTGTTGCAGAAAATAAATTGATACAGTTAAAACTTCCTCTGCTCTCTTTGGCGCTGAAGGCTGGTGCATCTCCCCAATTGCGCAACATGGCAACAACAGGGGGAAATATTTTG
>JBDSGZ010000048.1:0-13114 GCA_039918735.1 Ginsengibacter sp. | reverse complement strand
AACAAAGCTTGCAGAAAAACATATAAAAGACGCTACCGAGGAAATAGCTGAAAAGGGTAGGCAATTGGAACTTGCTAAAAAAGCGGTTGCTGGGAAGGAAAGTAATCTAAAGGGGAAAAAAGGAGAACTTGAAAAAATTATTGAGGAGACTGATAAAGAAGAAAAAGCATATAAAAAGCAAGCCGATGCGGCAAGACGGGAAGTTGAGGAAAGATTGCTAATGAGTTATGACAGAATCCGCAAAAACTACCGGAATGGACTTGCAGTTGTTCCCGTAGAAAGAGATGCGTGTGGCGGTTGCTTTAATGCAATTCCTCCCCAGAAACAAAGCGATATCAAACAAAGGAAAAAAATCATTGTTTGTGAGAACTGTGGTCGCATCCTGGTAGATGACGAATTGAATAACGGAATTGAAATAAAATAAATCGGTTTAGCTGCAACTTATCAGGGGTACTTTTTAGTGCCCTTTTTTATTACACTAAATCGAGTAGATAATTTTTGTTGCGACCAACTAAAATGATTCACTGTCAATATCAGCCGAAAAATAAAAATTGTAATTTGCCATAAAACATTTTGTCATCACTCAAACCTTTCAAGAGACGTTCCCCGGAAAATCCTTGTCTCTTCGAAATAAGAAATGCTTAAAAGACTACAAATACAGAATTATGCGATAATAGATTTTATCAAGATTGACTTTTCGTCATCTTTAAATATAATAACTGGCGAAACTGGCGCCGGCAAAAGTATTCTCATTGGTGCACTGAGCCTCATACTTGGAGAGCGGGCAGATACTTCAGTGCTTCTGCATAAAGAAAAGAAATGTTACGTAGAAGGAAATTTCAAAACAGCTCATCCCTTTGTTAAAAATTTCCTTGAACAAAATGAATTGGATCAGGAAGATGAAATCATGATTCGAAGAGAAATATCTACGAGTGGAAAATCAAGAGCTTTTATAAATGATACTCCGGTAAACCTGGCGCAGTTGAAACAGTTGTCTTCGCTATTAGTAGATCTGCACCAACAGTTTGATACTTTGGAGCTTGGTGATGGTGACTTCCAGAGAGAAGTAATTGACGCTCTTGCAGGAAATGGAAAAGACCTTTCTCAATACCAGGCTGAATACAAAAATTACAGAAAAGTACTTCATGAATTAGATTATCTCCGGCAAGAACAATCTGCCGCTAATAAGGAATTCGATTACAATAAATTTCTGTTCGATGAGCTCGACGAAGCAAATTTCAAGGAAAATGAAATTGAAAATATTGAGAAGGAGATAAAGTTGCTAAGCAATGCCGAAAACATAAAACTTGCCTTGTCCGAAATTAATTTTCAAATGCAGGAAAGTGATGTACCGCTTGTGCAGCAACTCAAGTCTCTCACAAATAAATTACAGGCGCTAAGCAGTTTTCATCCTTCGATAGAAACCTTGTCCGAAAGGTTAAGTGCCGTTCACATAGAACTTCGGGACATTGCGTCAGAAATAGAGCTGATAAATAATTCAGTCACCTATGATCCACAAAAACTTGAGAAGCTAAATGATCGAATGACAGAGGGATATCGATTGCTTAAGAAGCACAATGTGCGTTCCACATCAGATCTGCTGGAATTAAAAAACAACCTCACTTCAAAGCTGGAAAAAATAACTAACCTTTCAGAAACGATTGACTCAAAAGAAAAACTGGCGAAAGAGTATCAGAAAGCTGCCACAAATTTTGCAGAAAAAATCTCGGGTAAAAGACGAAATGAAATATTACCGTTTGAAAAGAAAGTCAATGCATTGCTTGCGCAGGTTGGTATGCCCAATGGAAGATTGAAAGTTGAAATTAAAAAGGATAAAACGCTAAATCAATTCGGTAGTGATACGATTGAATTCCTGTTCAATGCTAACATGCCTGCTTCTACAGTCAACAGTCTCGCGGAATTTCAGCCTTTGAAGAAAGTGGCAAGTGGCGGTGAGTTGAGCCGACTGATGCTAAGCATTAAATCACTCGTCGCAAAAAAGATACAGTTGCCAACTTTGATCTTTGATGAAATTGACACTGGCATCAGCGGCGAAGCAGCCCGGCAGGTGGGAATGATCATGAAGGATCTCGCAGAACATCACCAGGTGATATCAATCACACATCAACCGCAAATCGCGTCAAAAGCCGATACTCATTTTTTTGTCTATAAAGAAACAAAAAACGGTCAGGTCATCACATCAATAAAGGAATTGAATGCAGATGAACGAATTACGACTATTGCCATGATGCTTAGCGGCGAAAAGCCTACTGCAGCCGCATTTGAGAACGCGAGGGAGATGATAGAAAGATGAAATAATACCGCAAAAAAACTGTATGGAGAAGAGAAATAAATATTCACAGTAAAGAAAATAGTAAAGATTTGTTTTAATGTATCGTTGAAAATTTAATCATTTAACTTACTTAATTAAATAACATCACAATCATGGCATACAATCTACTTAAAGGAAAAAAAGGAATCATTTTTGGCGCTCTTGATGAAAAATCGATTGCATGGAAAACAGCATTGCGCTGTCATGAAGAAGGGGCTTCGATCATCCTAACCAACGCTCCTGTTGCACTCCGTATGGGAGAGATTAACAAGCTTGCGGAAATTGTGAATGCGCCCGTTGTTGGATGTGATGTTACCAGCACAGATGATATGGTAGGGCTGATAACGAAAGCGAAAGAACATTTCGAGGGAGGGTTTGATTTCATACTTCACTCAATAGGAATGAGTCTGAACGTTCGCAAGGGGAAACAATACACCGAGCTCGATTATGGATTCAATCAGAAAACTCTCGACATATCTTCGATGAGCCTTCACCGCTTACTTGCTACCGCAATGAAACTCGATGCAATTAATGAATGGGGAAGCGTAGTGGCGCTCACTTACATTGCAGCTCAAAGAGTATTTCCTGATTACAGCGAAATGGCGGATGCCAAAGCGTTGCTGGAAAGTGTCGCAAGAAGTTTCGGATATCATTATGCTATCAAAAAACATGTCAGGGTAAATACAGTTTCGCAGTCTCCTACCCGTACGACTGCCGGAAGTGGAGTAAAGGGCTTTGATGGATTTATTAGCTATGCGGAAAAAATGAGTCCTCTTGGAAATGCCACGGCTGAAGATTGCGCTAATTACTGCGTAACATTATTCAGCGATCTTACGAGATATGTTACGATGCAGAATCTCTTCCACGATGGAGGTTTTTCTTTTACTGGCGTCACTGAAAGTGTCATCAACCAAATGGAAAAATAGCTATTGGCAGCCGACTAGTCTTTTTAATCATTCCTTTCGATGAGGCGAAAGCTATGGGAAATTCAGACTAGGAATTGCCCTTTTTCCCAAAAACAAAAAACCGCATCTACTGCGGTTCTGTCAATTGATATTTTCAATTTATTGCTTTTTAATACTCATCTTCGTTGAAGAAAAAATCTTCCTGGCTCGGGTAATCGGGCCAGATGTCTTCAAGTCCTTCATAAATTTCACCGCCTTCGTCTTCGAGTTCCTGGAGGTTTTCAACCACTTCAATTGGTGCTCCACTTCGAATTGAAAAATCAATCAACTCATCTTTTGTAGCGGGCCACGGTGCGTCTTCAAGGTGTGAGGCAAGTTCTAAAGTCCAAAACATATGTTAACTCCTTTTTTCTATTAAGATTTAGTGCCTATACGAAATTTCCGCAAAAGTAAAAGTAATATCGGGATTACCAAATATTGTTTTTTGCCTATATAATTAGGTAGTGACGGAGAATATAACGCATCGGATGCATGGAAAGTATTATTTATTTTTATCTTTTTCCATTGTGTATTAACCTTTACATTTAAGAATGCTAAAAGCAAATGGGATTTATAAAAATTATGGTACGCTGCCTGTATTGAAAGGGGTAGATATAGAAATTAACAAAGGTGAGATCGTAAGCATTTCGGGGTCATCCGGTGCCGGAAAAAGTACGCTTCTTCATATTCTCGGAACTCTTGATGCGGCTGACAAAGGCGATATTTATCTTGACGATACCAGGGTTGTCGAATTGACCGGAAAGCAATTGGCAGCCTTCAGAAATAAACATATTGGCTTCGTATTTCAATTTCATCACCTATTACCTGAGTTCACTGCTCTTGAGAATGTCTGCATTCCCGGTTGGATAGCCGGGCGCAAAACCAAAGAACTAGAAGAGCAGGCTTTATCGCTCCTGCAGTTGTTAAATCTGAACGACCGGGCATCACACAAACCGGGCGAACTTTCAGGAGGAGAACAGCAGAGAGTTGCGGTGGCCCGTGCGCTCATAAATAATCCTTCGATCGTAATGGCCGATGAACCAACTGGAAATCTGGACTCTGCAAACGCGAAGGAATTGCACAAATTGTTTATTGATTTGCGCCGCCGTTTCAACCAAAGTTTTTTAATTGTTACGCACAATGAAGAGCTCGCACAATTGAGCGATCGGGTATTGCATATGAAGGATGGAAAAATAGTAAGTTAGCCTGCTATAGGCAAAGGCCTTTTGCAATCAACTGATCAAGAGATCAAGTTTCCGGATCGGTAGATTCGTTTTCTCCCATAACAAGATTTGCTCCGCCCTCACGCATGATCTCATCCATATTGCGATCGTTATCAACAATACCTTTCTCTTCGAGCATCCTCATGTCCTTCGCATCTCTCAGGAATGCGGAAGCGAAAATGAATTCGTTCAGCTTCTTATTCTTATTGAAAATAATTTCTTTATTATTTCCTTCCCATTCCTTTTCGCCCATGTACAGATAAATAATATTTTCTCCAATCTCCATCACGCTGTTCATGTCATGCGTGTTGATAATTGTGGTGATGTTGTATTCTTTAGTGATCTCAAGAATCAACTGATCTATCAGTAATGAGGTCTGTGGATCAAGGCCTGAGTTGGGCTCATCACAAAACAAGTATTTAGGTTTTAGCACAATTGCTCTTGCAATACCCACCCGCTTCATCATACCGCCACTTATTTCGGCTGGATATTTTTTATTGACTCCTGTAAGGTTCACCCGGTTGAGCACGTCATTTACTCGCTCAATTTTTTTTGCATGATTCCAGGATGTAAACATGTCCAGGGGAAATTTGATATTCTGCTCAACGGTCATGCTGTCAAAAAGTGCCGAGCCCTGGAATAACATTCCTATTTGCTGACGAAGTTCCTTCCGGTGATCTTCATCCATGGTGGCAAGATCCTCTCCGTCAAAAACAATACCGCCACTGTCAACTTCAAATAATCCCACCATGCATTTTTGTAAAACGGTTTTTCCGCTTCCACTGGAACCTATGATCAGATTCGTTTTCCCAGTCTCCATGACTGCACTTATTCCCCTCAGAATTTCCTTTTCGCCAAAGGCTTTCTTAACATCTTTAAGTTCAACCATGAATGAGCGTTATCAAATTTAAAACAGTGAGCCTTCAATACTTTCATATCTAACTCTATCAATTCAACAAAATCTGTGCAAGGATATAGTCTGCAACTAAAATCAAAATACAACTTGTAACAACCGCCGTGGTGCTCGCCCGGCCAATTTCCAGCGCACCGCCTTTCACATTATATCCGTAGAAAGCGGAAACACTACTTATTATAAATGCAAACGTGTAAGCTTTTGCAAGGGCAAACCAAACATTCTTTGGAACGAATGCTACAAGAAGCCCACGGTCGTAAGTATCTGTAGAAATAATACCGGACAAAGATCCTGCAAGTCTACCTCCATAAATTCCGAGCACTGCAGCAAGAACGACTAACAATGGAATAGTTATAAGTGATCCGACAATTTTGGGCATTATGAGATACGCCTTTGTATTGATGCCCATTATTTCCAATGCATCGATCTGCTCGCTGACTCTCATGTTGCCAAGCTCTCCGGCAATCTTACTCCCCACCACCCCGGCGAGCACTATACAAACCAGTGTGGGAGCAAATTCAAGGATAACGGTATCCCGTACCACCTGGGCAATCGTTTCTTTTGGAATCAACGGACTGGTAAGTTGATAAGCGGTTTGCACCGCACTAACAGCACCCATAAACACGGAAATTACGGATACGATCCACAAAGATCCGATACCAATTTCAACAGACTGGTGCATCAATTCCTTCCAGTACATTTTGAAGTTTTCGGGCTTGGTGAACATCCCTTTTATCATTAAAAGGTAGCTACCAATCGTTGAAAATAATTTCATTCTTAACTGTTGATTTTGCTAATCGAAACTTATAAAGTTTTGGTTATTGCTTAAAAAATCTAATTGTTATTTGTTGCCTTCTTCGCTCTCTTCGAAGTGCCGGACGACATGTTTTCATTTTCTTTGATGTTCGCGCATTTTTCCTGTGCGTCCACCACTGCAATCAACACCATATTATAAATACTTCGAACCTGGCTGCCCAACTGCAAAACATGCACGGGCTTTTTTAAGCCGAGAAGTACCGGCCCTATGGCTTCTGCTCCTCCTACTTCCTGTAGCAGGTTGTAAGCAACGTTACCGGAAGCGAGATTCGGGAAAATTAACACATTTATGTCTTTCCCAAGAAGGCTACTGAAGCTATAGTTGTCTCTTATCATTTCTTTGTTGAAAGCCACATTGGCTTGCATCTCCCCGTCAACAATCAACGATGGATCTTTTTGCTTCACGATTTCTGTTGCTTTTGCCACCAACTTAGCCTCCGGCGAATCGCTACTTCCAAAATTAGAATAGCTCAGCATCGCAATAATAGGTTTGATCCCGAAATTCTTTACTTCTTTTGCAACCATCAATGTAATATCCGCAAGTTCCTCCGCCGTCGGATTAAAATTGACCGTTGTATCGGCAAAAAACAGTGGGCCCTTTTTTGTCATCATGATGTACATTCCTGCCACTTTTTTAGTGCCTTCTTCCACCCCTATCACTTGTAATGCAGGACGAATTGTGTCAGGATAATTTTTGGACAAACCTGATATCATTGCATCCGCATCACCCGTCTCTACCATCATGCATCCGTAATATAGACGATCTTTCATTATTTTTTTCGATTCATAAAAGTTGAAGCCTTTTCGCTGTCTCTTCACAAAAAACAATTCGCCATATTGCTTTCGCTTTTCTGAAGATGCCTCACTTTTAGGATCAATGATCACCATGCCTTCAAGATCAATTCCATTTTCATTGGCAATCGTTCCAATTATTTTTGGGTCACCTAATAATATTGGATAAGCAACGCCCTCATCCATCACGAGCTGGGCTGTCTTCAAAATTTTTTGATTTTCAGCTTCGGCGAAAACTACTCTCTTGGGATTCTTTCGTGCTTTGGTTCCAATAACCCTCAATAATTGATTGTCAATTCCGAGCCGCTCATTCAACTCAACAGTATATTGATTCCAATCTGAGATAGGAGAACGGGCGACGCCACTTTCCATTGCAGCCTTTGCTACTGCAGGTGCAACTGTTGAGAGCAGGCGATTATCCAGGGGCTTTGGAATAATATAATTTGAACCGAAAACAATATTTCTTTCATTATATGCCATTGTAACAATATCTGGTACGGGAGACCGCGCCAGCTCTGCCAAAGCTTTCACTGCAGCCAACTTCATCGCTTCATTTATTTGCGTAGCTCTTACATCCAATGCCCCGCGAAAAATATAGGGAAAGCCTAAAACATTGTTTACCTGGTTGGGAAAATCACTTCTGCCGGTGGCCATGATAATGTCCTTTCTTGCTGACGTTGCATCTTCATAAGAGATCTCCGGATCGGGGTTAGCCAATGCAAAAACGATAGGATTTTTTGCCATGCTTTTTATCATTGCAGGTGTTACCACATTGCCGATACTAAGGCCGATGAAAACGTCTGCATCCTTCATGGCCTCTCCAAGAGTCAGATTACTTTTTTTAGTTTGAGCAAACCGGCTTTTTATTTCATCCAGATCAGTCCTGCCTGAATGAACGACGCCGTTTCTGTCGAATAAAATAAAATTGGAAGGATTGGCTCCTAAGGCTTCATAAAGTTGAATACAGGCCATCGCAGCGGCACCAGCACCGCTCACAACAAACTTTACTTTTTCGATCTTCTTCTTTTGGAGCTCAAGTGCGTTCAATAAAGCCGCCGAGCTAATGATAGCTGTTCCATGCTGATCATCATGCATTACCGGAATTTTCAGCCGTTCTTTCAATTTTTTTTCAATGTAGAAGCATTCGGGAGCTTTGATATCTTCAAGGTTGATTCCTCCAAAAGTTGGCTCAAGAGCTGCTACTATCTCTACAAATTTTTCCGGATCTTTTTCATCAATTTCAATATCGAAGACATCAATGTCTGCAAAAATTTTAAACAATACCCCTTTACCTTCCATCACCGGTTTGCCTGCGGCCGGACCAATATCGCCCAACCCTAAAACCGCCGTACCATTGCTGATAACTCCCACGAGGTTTCCTTTGGCTGTATATTGATAAACCGTTTCAGGGTTTTGATTTATTTCAATGCAGGGAATTGCAACTCCGGGTGAATAGGCAAGGGAAAGGTCTCTTTGTGTCTTCGTCGATTTCGTAGGTGTTACTTCTATTTTCCCAGGTCTGCCTTTCGAATGATAATCCAGGGCTTCCTGCTTTCGAAGAATTTTTTGCATATGGATTTATTGAACGCAATCAGCCTCATCAGGCCCCATCGTCGTTTAATTCATCGTAAAGATAGGTAATGTCGATAATTCATTTTGTGCCCATGAAAGCTCCTAACCAGGCCATAATGCCTATGCCGTTCCTTATTGCTGCCTCGTCAATATTAAATAGAGGGGTATGTACTCCGGCAGTGATATTTTTTTCTTTATTGCCAACGCCAAGTCTGAAAAAACATGCGGGGATTTTGTGGGAATAGAAAGCAAAATCTTCTGCGCCCATACGCATTTCGGTTTCCTCCACATTCTCCGCTCCTGCATACTCTTCAGCCTTTTGCCGGGCTTCCCTGGTGAGCGTTTCATCATTGATTACAAATGGATAGCCTACATCAATTAACACATCAATCTCAGTGTTTGTCATTGCGGCTGTACTTTGGCAAATGTTCTTTATCAAACCATGGGCTTCAAATCTCCATACTTCATTCATGGCTCTGAAAGTTCCGATGAGTTTCACTTCCCCCGGGATCACATTCGTTGTATTGCCCCCCTGGATGGAAGTGATAGATAAGACAGATGGGTTGAACGGATCGTTCATCCTGCTTATGATTTGCTGAAGATTTACTACAAGGTGCGCAGCCGCATGAATAGTATCCGCCGTAAGATGAGGAGAAGCAGCATGCCCGCCCTTGCTCTTGATTGTGATATAAATTTCATCAGCACTAGCCATCACCATGCCCCCACGAAAACTCAATTTTCCTACCTGGAGCCCCGGATGAACATGCAAAGCGAGAATGGCGGACGGTGCCGGATTTTCAAGAACACCTTCCTTTATTAGAATGCTTGCACCGCCGGGATTCTTTTCTTCACCCGGCTGAAATATAAGTTTGACCGTTCCTTCCCATTCATCTTTCAGTTCGTTCAATATTTTGGAAGCGCCGAGCAGGCAGGTGGTGTGCACATCGTGGCCGCAGGCATGCATTACACCGTTATTTTTTGATCGGTAATCAACCTGGTTCAATTCTGTAATTGGCAAAGCATCCATATCTGCACGAAGTGCAATTACTCTTTTGTTTGGATTTTTTCCTTTAACGGTGCCGACAACCCCGGTGTTTGCCATCGTTACACTTTCTATTCCCCAGCTCTCTAACTTTTCACGTACGAATTTCGATGTTTCAAATTCCTTAAAACTCAATTCAGGATTAGAATGAAGATGGTGACGAACATCAATGAATTCCTGGGAATATTTTTCGGACAGCTTATGTATTTTATCTTTTATCATTTTATATTATTAAGTCTTCTGGCATTCAGGTATCTCCAAAAGTAGAAAGAGTTCCGTAAACGAAACTCTTTCTACAACATTAAAGTTCTGCCGGTCATTGTATGTTGTCTGGGTTAAAGTCTTTATCCGGTTTTACCTCGATTGTTTCTGAAAGAAGATAAATAGAAATTCCTCCAAGCATCCGGCTTATTTGAGTCCTGTATACCTCTGCTTCTTCTTTTGTCTTAAAATTTCCAAATTTCAATTTGATATACGGGTTCGAAAACCACATGTACGGCTTTTGCTCTGGAAATTTTTGTAATAACTCCGTACGCACTTTCAGCGCATATTCGCGGTCATTGGTATTTAAAATCATCAGTCTGAAACCGTTGGCTGTCCTGGCTTGCGCTTTTAAGATTGCAGTGTTGATTTCAGTTTCTCTCTTTGCAATTAATTGAAGACGATAATCACTGTGGATGACAACCTTGTTTTCCAGGATGCTGTCACGCTGTTGAGCAGCCGCATTAAGAGAGGCTATCAGAAAAAGAAAAAATAATTTTTGCTTCATATATTCGGATTGCATTCGTCAAAAACAATACCACAAGTATTACAGACGATGAACTATCTATTATAGCTTTTTATAAGACTGAAGATTAAGGAAAAAGTTGTTTAAAAAGGCTTAAAGCTTCAGGATCGCACCTCGGAAACTATTTGCACACTACTGCTGCATCCAAGCCTGTCAGCTCCTGCCTCAATGAGTTCCAATGCGAAATCATATGTTTTAATACCACCACTCGCCTTAATCTTTACGGCATCGCTAAGGTGTGCTCTCATTAATTTTACAGCGTGCACGGATGCGCCTGCCTGGGCATAACCAGTAGATGTTTTCATAAAGTCAACACCGGCTGCACCATAAATGTCGCAGCATCTAATTATTTCTTCATCTGTCAAAATTCCACTTTCGATAATCACTTTTAGCACCTTCCTTCTTTGCCTGATAATCGGTAGAATGGTATTGATTTCTTTGGCCAAAAATTGCCAGTCATTATTTTTAATAGCAGAAATGTTTATCACCATATCTAACTCATCGGCACCATCTACAATCGCCAAAACAATTTCCGCTACTTTGGCCTCAATGGCCGAATAGCCGAACGGGAATCCAATAACTGTCGCTACTTTAACAGTTGAGCTTGCCAGAAATTCCCTGGCCTTTTTTACGAAGAGAGGTGGTACGCATACTGCAGCAAACTGGTAGCTTTTTGCTTCATCGCATACCTGTTTGACTTCCGCAATGGTTGTCGTTGGTTTTAAAATAGTGTGGTCAATGTAACTACTAAGCCTCTTTTCCATGGCACTGCTTATATTTCTTTCCGCTGCCACATGGACAAGGGTCATTACGCCCGATTTTTGGTCCGACTTTTATCGGTTCCTGCTTTATATTTTCGGAAGGATCAATGTAGTCATTTTCCTGTGACAGGTATTCAGGACCTCCGGCACCCGCTCCTGCAAACTCCTCTTTGCGTTGCCGCATTTTACTCATGTCTGTCCTCTGTTTTCTTTCTTCCTGGATTCTTCCAGCCTGGCTTTGCTCTACCGGAATGCTACAGTGGGCAAGGAAACTCACAATGTCTTTATTTACCTGGTCATCCATTTGTTTGAATGCATTGAAGGCCTCAATTTTATAAATGACCAAAGGATCTTTTTGCTCATAGCCCGCAGTTTGAACGCTATGACGCAGATCATCCATGGCACGCAGATGTTCTTTCCAGGCATCATCGATTAGTGCCAGCGTGATATTCCTTTCTAAAGCATTTGTCAGCTCTGCACCATTGGTTTCAATGGTCTTGTCAAGATTAGCAACGGCCTGCATTGCCTTCTTTCCATCGGTGAAAGGCACCGCGATATTTTGAATATGAGACCCCTGTTCCTTCCTGATGTTCTTGATGACAGGAAGGGTCTGTTCATTCATCCGTCTATTCTTCAGGTCATAATTATCCTTTGCCGCGTAGTAGAGCCGGTTGGAAAGCACATAGGTGTCCAGCTTATCAAGCTCTTCAGCCGTGATATCCGTGTCAATTCCAAAATTCATGATTACTGCAAGCTTAAATTCGTCGTGATCCATTATTTCTTTGAAGGAAATAATAATCCCTTCTGCCACGGAGTAAAACGCATTATCCAGATCAAGCGCCAGGCGCTCGCCAAAAAGTGCGTGATTGCGACGGCCATAAATAACGGTCCGTTGCTTATTCATCACGTCATCGTATTCCAATAATCTTTTTCTTATTCCAAAGTTGTTTTCCTCTACTTTCTTTTGAGCACGTTCAATGCTTTTTGAAATCATGCTGTGTTGAATGACTTCGCCTTCCTTATAACCCATACGATCCATAAGAGAAGCTATTTTCTCGCTTCCGAACATTCGCATGAGATCGTCTTCCAGGGAAACAAAAAATTGCGATGTACCGGGATCGCCTTGCCGACCTGCACGACCACGCAACTGCCTATCCACACGGCGGCTTTCATGCCTTTCGGTACCTAATATAGCAAGTCCACCCGCTTCTTTTACCCCGGCGCCGAGCTTAATATCTGTACCACGGCCAGCCATATTTGTGGCGATGGTAACAGTGCTCGCAAGTCCAGCCTCAGCTATCACTTGCGCTTCCCTGGCATGCTGCTTTGCATTGAGGACATTATGAGGAACGCCCTTTTGCTTCATCATCCTGCTGAGCAATTCACTCACCTCCACAGAAGTAGTACCAACAAGAATAGGCCTTCCTTCAAGGCGCATTTTTTCAACCTCTTCAATAACGGCTTTCAGCTTTTCACGCTTCGTTTTATAAACCAAATCCTGTGTGTCATTTCTGATCACAGGAACGTTGGTTGGAATGGAGACTACATCGAGCTTATAGATATCCCAGAATTCTGCGGCCTCTGTTTCCGCAGTACCGGTCATCCCCGCAAGCTTATGATACATTCGAAAGAAGTTCTGAAGGGTAATGGTAGCATAGGTTTGAGTGGCGCTTTCGATCTTTACGTTTTCCTTCGCCTCTATTGCCTGGTGTAGGCCGTCAGAATAGCGGCGGCCCTCCATGATACGACCCGTCTGCTCATCCACAATTTTTACCTGGCCGTCGATGACTACATATTCTACATCATTTTCAAAAAGTGTGTATGCTTTCAGCAATTGCTGAACTGTATGAATGCGGTCTGCCTTTATTGAATATTCATTAAGCAAGGTCTCCTTCTCCTTTAATTTTTCATCTGCAGACAGATTGCTATTTT
>JBDSGZ010000047.1:0-9106 GCA_039918735.1 Ginsengibacter sp. | reverse complement strand
AAATGACAGTAGAAAAAAACTTCCTGTTCCTACCTGCTTTATTCTTTTGCTTTTTTTTATTTGCCTGCCAGTCAGAGAATCAACCTCCGAAAGAAATCCCCGCTTCTGTAGATGAAATTATTGATGCAGATATAGCTTTTTCAGAAATGTGTAAAGAAAAAGGCTTAAGAAATAGCTTCATCGATTTCATGGATAATGAGGGCATTTTATTAAGACCGGATCACTTGCCGGTAAAGGGCGCAGATGCGATAGAATTTCTAAGCCAGGTAAACGACGATTCCTATAAATTGAGCTGGGTTCCTGAGGGCGCACAAATTTCAAAAGGAGGTGACATGGGATTTACTTATGGAATCTTTAAACTTGCAGGCACTGACACCGTGTTTAACGGCACTTACGTTAACGTGTGGAAAAAGCAGGCTGACGGGAAATGGAAATTTATGCTGAACTCTGCCAGCCAGGGAATTGGCGAAACTGAGTAAAATAGCTGCATAAAAATTGTAATTATAAATTCGTCAACATTCATGAAATCCACTATTGCACTGGTCACAGGAGGTTTTTCAGGAGAGTCTGTGATATCTTATCAATCGGCTGCCGTCATTGAGAAACATATTGATCAATCGAAATTCGAAATCTATAAAATCGAAATCAATCCAAAAGGTTGGTTTCACGAACCCAGTTCTGGGAAAAAAATAGAGGTGAATAAAAACGACTTCTCTTTACTCATCGATGATGAAACAATCCATTTTGATGCAGCGCTCATCGCGATTCATGGAACCCCGGGTGAAGATGGCAAGTTGCAGGGATATTTTGATATGCTGCGGATACCTTACACGAGTTGCGATTGTGCAACTTCTGCAATCACGTTTAATAAAAAATATACCGTTGCTGTAGCCGCAGGTGGTGGACTTTCCGTAGCAAAATCAATATTGTTGTTCCAGCATTCTTACCGGGGCATTGATGAAATTCTGCAGAACCTGAAATTTCCCATTTTTGTAAAGCCTAATAATGGAGGATCAAGTATCGGAATGTCAAAAGTCAATAGCTCTTCTGATGATTTGGAAGCAGCGATAGAGAAAGCTTTTAAAGAAGATCAGCAAGTGATCGTGGAAGAATTTATTAAAGGCCGGGAGTTGACGATTGGTGTATTTAAATCAAAAGGCGAGATTATTCCTCTGCCGATTACCGAAATAATTTCAAAGAAAGATTTCTTTGACTACGAAGCGAAATACCTGGGTGCCAGTGAGGAAATAACCCCTGCAGAATTTTCTGAAGACGTTACTTCCAGGATAAGAGAGGCTGCCACAAATGCATACCGGATATTTAATTGTAAAGGTATTGTTAGAATTGATTTTATTTATAACGAAGCAGACGCCAGGCCCTACATGTTGGAAATTAACACAGTGCCCGGGCAATCCGAAGCCAGTATAGTTCCACAACAGGTGAGAGCGATGGGTTGGACGATGACGGACTTTTATACAAGAGTCATTGAGGAATGTTTGCATACTTAAATCTTATTAACTTGCAACTGCGTTTTCATTTTTTAAAAGATACAATTTCCTGTGTTTAACTTTATTACCAGGCAACCTTTTTGGGTCAACTTACTTGCTGCTGTCGTGCTGGTGTTTGCTTTCGGCTTCCTGGCCTTGAAGTCTCTGGGCTGGTTTACAAATCATGGAAGCTACCTCAAGGTGCCGGGTGTAACGGGACAAAAAGTTGATGACGCAATTCAGCATCTTGAAAAATCGGGCTTTGAGGTGATAATAACCGATTCTTTGTACAATGATAGTTTGCCGCTGAATACGATAAAAAAGCAAATCCCTTCAGCCGACGCTACTGTAAAAGTTAACAGAACAGTTTTCCTTAATGTAAATCCGAAAGTTCTTCCGTTGATTGATATGCCGAGGCTTGAGGGTTTGAGCTTTAGGTTTGCGTTGGAAAATATACGTAAAAATCATCTTGTTTTAGGAGACACCACCTACAGAACAGATTTTATGAAAGGCTCCATTCTGGAGCAGCGATACAAGGGAAATCAAATAACGCCGGGCACAAAAATACGCTGGGGCTCTTCTATAGATCTTGTGATTGGCGGCGGTCTTGTGGAGGTCCAAATCCCAATCCCTGACCTGCTGGGTCTTACTGTGTCAGAGGCAAGAGAACAATTGCAGGCAAAAGGGCTTTTATTGGCAGCGATACTTACAACCGGCCCGGTGACAGACACGGCAAATGCATTTGTTATCAGACAGAATCCGGATGCTGTGCATGACGATGAAACACCAGCTTATATTCGTCCTGGGCAAACGATGGATATCTGGATATCGACGGAATCACCTGCAACGGATAGTTTAAAAAGTGAAAATTAATTTTAGATAAGATGAAAAATATTACTCCCGAAGAAGTAAAACAAAGACTCGATGCAGGCGAAGAATTGAACCTCGTAGATGTTCGTGAGCCCCCAGAAAATGCTGAGTTTAATATCGGGGGCAAACTGCTTTCCGTCGGAAAAATACAAACGATGCAAATTGATGAACTCGAAGATCTTCGTAATGAGGAAGTGATTTTATATTGCAGGAGTGGCAACCGAAGCGGCATTGCGGCCATGGTACTCGATCAGCTTGGCTTCACAAATACCAAAAACTTAATCGGTGGTATGTTAGCCTGGCAAGATAAATTCAAGAGCTAGTCCTTCGTTCCTGACCGCAATTCTTCCTTTTATTAAACACGTTCAACACGCTTTCTCCATCAAATTTTTATAGTTTAATGTTGATCGCTCCCAGGAAATTTATTCCTGCCATTGGAAAGTAATAATTCTCCACACCGAGCTTCCCACCGGAAAAATAATTGTAAGTGTACCCGTTGGATTCATACATGGTGTTGAGGAGATTATTCACCTGGAAAATGAAGTTTACTTCTTTAACAAATTTCTTACTCAATGTATAGGAAAGTCTTAGATCGTTCAGCAGGTATGGGTCAATACTTCTTTTTATGTTCGATGTATTATCAAGAAATTGACGGCTTACATATTTCATTTGCCAACTTATTTCTCCACTTTTTACCGGGATAAAATTAATTGCTGCGAAGCCAACTTTGGCGGGTGAAAAGGAGATGTCTGTATTGTGATAAGTATTTATCAATTGCCCGCCATTGTCATAGTCATCAATATATTCTGAGAAGCTTTTGATTTTATTCTCAGTTAAGGAGAAGTTAGCTACAATATTCATCCAGTTATTGAGTTTTGCGGTACCCTGTAGCTCAGCGCCAATCCTGTAGCTCTCCGGGGTATTCGTCCGGGTGTATGCTCCTACATCATTTATTTTCCCGGTGTTCACAAGCTGGTTTTTATATCCCATATAAAACATCGTAAGTCCGTAAGAGAATCTTCGATCGCTGTTTTCTATTCCCATCTCCAGATCATGCAATACTTCAGGTTTGGGTAGTTGATCAATACCGGCTTCAAAATCGTCGCGGTTTGGTTCTTTTGTCCCTGTAGAATAAGACAGGTATGCCTGCAAATAATTTCTATTGAACGTGACACCAACTTTAGGGTTGAAGAAGGAATAATTTTTTTTGATAACTATGTCGGGATGTGCCTTAAAGCCGAAAAGGTTATAATCAACGAATCGCCCCTGGAGATCGAGGAATGAAGAAAATCCGGATCCGAGCGTTTGTAATATTTTCCCATAAAAATTAATGTCGCTTTTATTGGCAGGTAAGTTAACATAGCGAAAAGGTTCTTGTGAACCGTATTGAGTCCACTTGACAATGTCGTAATGTTTTGCGTCGTATCGGTTTACCCCTCCGCCGAGGGTTAGATGCGTTTTATTCTTGTCGTGCTGAATAGAAAATATTGTTCCGTAAAAATAATTGTCAAGCCAGAGTTGTCTTACAAGATCAGTTGACACTATGGTATCTGTTCCATTGACATAATCCGGCAGGCCATACTTAGCGAAACGCTGATCAGCCCTGTATTCCTCGTAATATCCTTTTCCTCTCGTCAGAAACGAAGCGACATTAAATTTAAAATGATCGTTGATCTTGTGATTATAAAAAAGCTGGTAATGCGTTTGGGTATAATTGTCAGTTTCATTTTTGTATGGCGTCCCTGGTTTTTCCATGCCGGCCGGATTGTAAGTGCGGTTAGTATCAAGATAACTTTCTGGAATTCCATACCATGATTGATAAGTCTTTTCCCGTCCGCTTATGATATTGAACCGTAAGGAACTTTTGGTTGTGAGGTAGGCCATGCTAACGGAAAACGAACGAAGACTTGACTTTGCACGGTCAACAAAGCCATCACTGCTGATGCCTGACAAACGTCCGTCAAAGGTAAAGTGCCCGCCAATCAGGCCTGTGCCGAGCTTAATTGTATTCTTAATACTGTTGAATGAACCGTAGCTGTTATTCAGTTCCGCATATCTTTCTTTGTTAACTGTATTAGTTGACAAATTAATAGTTGCCCCGAATGCGCTGGCTCCGTTCGATGAAGTGCCTACACCCCGCTGCACCTGGATTGAATTAAGCGAGGACGCGATATCCGGCATGTCGACAAAAAATGTTCCCTGGCTTTCGGGATCATTGTATGGGATGCCGTTCAACGTTACATTTATCCGGGAAGCATCAGAACCGCGGATTCTTATTCCTGTGTAACCCAATCCATTTCCTGCATCTGAATTTACAACTACCGATGGAAGCTGATTTAAGATGAATGGAAGATCTTGCCCAAGATTTAATTTTTTTATTTGTTGGCTGTTCAGATTGGACTTTGTCAATGGCGCCTTCTGATCAGCCCTGATGGAGACTATTTCAATCGTTTCAAGCATCAAGGTGTCCGTAGGCTTGCCTCTTAAACTGTCCTGCGCGTAAATGAAATTGAAAGTTGAAACAAACAAAAGAGAAGCGACTAAAGTTTTCATGCATATTTTTTACGGATACAATGCATGAAAAAAGAGGAAAGCTAATTCGACCTCCCTTCGCAGGCATTATCCTGATCAGGTAAACGGGTATTATCTCAGCAATTTCTGCCTTCTGGCAGACGCACCCCGGTGACAAATAAATTCGTAGCAAAGATAGGGAGGAAAATCTTTCACTTGATTGTAACTTTTCTGCGCCGGTGTCGTTCCAAATAGAAAACGGTTATGAAGTTTTTGTTTCTGACAATGATTCTCATGGTGGGTTCATTTGCGAACGCACAGCAAAAAATAATTAGTGATCCGAACGCCGAGATAAGAGATGTTGAGGCTTTCTCGGGAATAAAAGTTTCTGGGGGCATCGATGTTTACCTTTCGCAATCTGATGGCTACGCTCTCGCCGTGAGTGCTTCCGAAGCAAAGTATCGTGATAACATAAGAACTGAAGTTAAGAATGGTGTGCTTTTGATCGGGTACGATGCAGGCAGTTCAAAATGGCTGAGGGGCGATAAAAAATTGAGGGTATATATTTCTTTTCACTCTATCAACAGCATTGAGGCCTCTGGTGCATGCGGCATAAAGATTGACGAAACCCTACAAAGTAGCAGCTTGCTATTGAAACTCTCCGGGGCCTGCGACATAGAAGGAGAAATTAAAGTGGAAGATATGATTATGGATTTAAGCGGAGCGTCTACCGTTAAATTAAATGGAGCAATTGGAAATTTAAAAGTGAGCAGCAGCGGAGCCAGTGACATTAAGAGTTATGACCTGGTTGTCGACAATTTAATTGCAAACATCTCCGGAGCTTCTGATGTAAAAGTCACCATAAACAATTCTCTTTCTGCAAAGGCAAGTGGAGCAAGTTCATTGCGCTACAGAGGAAATCCCGCGAAGCAGGATGTGGCTGTTAGTGGAGCAAGTTCAGTGTCACAAAGAAATAACTGATTTTTTTCGAACGCATTAATGCGACGATCCGCAAATTTTATCAATGATAAATTCGATTCCAGGTGGGATTCAATAAATGCTTTTATAGTTACTTCATCTTATAGGTCGTCTATGAAGATTTTTATCTTTTTTTGCAATAAGGAACGGTTTTTTATTCTTCAAACACATCGAGTCTTTTTTCCTGATCCCCGATTGGCAGCAATCTTTGTCATTTTTTTTTAGTGAAGGCCATTCGTAGAAGCTAGAAATTTTTTAAAAATATATTTTCATCCCAAATCCTTTTCGTAATTGAAATACAAGCTGTAAGTGGAGGATTAGATTTTATTTTCTTATGTCTTAAAACCATCTTTTAAAAAATAAGTGTATAAATTGAAAAAATATTCAGCTTAGAAAATTTATTATGGTAGTAAATGATAGTTTAAAATCATCCGATCTTAATTCGAAGCTTAAAAAATTTTGGGAAATCTCTGCTCAAAAGATTGATCTCATTGATAAAAATTATGATTCTCAAAAAGGATCACCTGTCTTCACTGTTGATGGAAAATATACCACACGTGGCTGGACAGAATGGACACAAGGATTCCTGTACGGTTCTATGATTTTGCAATTTGATGCAACCGGTGAGAATTCATTCCTGGAGAAAGGACGCAAGAATGTCGTGGAAGTGATGGCTCCTCATGTAAGTCACGTCGGCGTGCATGATCATGGCTTTAACAATGTGAGTACCTATGGAAATCTTCTTCGCTTAATAAATGAAGGCAAAATAGAGGCGGGTGAATGGGAACGAAATTTTTATGCAATTGCCTTAAAGTTATCTGGTGCAGTACAAGCAAGCCGCTGGACAAATTTCAAAGATGGTGGTTTCATTTATTCATTTAATGGGGCGCATTCTCTGTTTGTTGATACTATCCGCTCTTGCCGGTCTTTGATATTAAGTCATTCATTAGGGCATGTGCTGCAGGCGGAAGGTGACAAAAAAATAAATTTATTAACCAGGGCAATTCAGCACTTGAAAGCCACGGCGGACTATTCTATATTTTACGGCGAGGGCCGCGACATTTATGATACACGGGGGAGAACGGCTCACGAAAGTATTTTCAATGTTATTGATGGCAACTTTAGGTGCCCCAATTCCCAACAAGGATACTCAGGATTCACCACATGGACACGCGGTCTTGCCTGGGCAATGTGTGGGTTTGCAGAACAGTTGGAATGGTTTGAAACCATTGATGATCCTGCACTTGGAACGTCTTCCGAAAAAGAAATAGTTTTATCGTGGATGCTCAAAGCCGCCAAAGCCACCTGCGATTTTTATATCGAAAATACTCCCATAAATGGTATTCCTTTTTGGGACACCGGTGCTCCTGGATTACAACAGATTGAAAACTATTTAGAGAAACCTGCTGACCCTTATAATAGTTTTGAACCGCTCGATAGTTCCGCTGCTGCAATCGCATCACAGGGGTTGTTGCGTTTAGGTAATTATCTTAAAAGAAAAGGGGATGAGTCTGCGAACCGTTACTGGCAGGCCGGACTTACGGTGTGCAATACGTTGTTTGATAATCCTTATCTTAGCACCGATTCAAACCACCAGGGACTTATTTTACATTCAATTTATCATCGACCCAATGGATGGGATTACATCCCGAAAGGAAGTCAAATTCCAAACGGTGAATCGAGCATGTGGGGCGATTATCATGCACGTGAAGTTGCCGTGTATTTGCAAAGAATGATCAATAACGAAACCTACCACACTTTCTTTAACATTCAATGAGTTCAGAAGCACATACTGACATATCTAAATTGTGTGTTCACACTATCACGACGAAATCCTGGAAGATAGATGAGGCTGCGAAGAACTATTCGCAGGCAGGAATAAAAGGAATTACAGTTTGGCGCGATGCGCTCGATGGACTTAATATCAGTGAGACCGGAAAGATGCTCCGTGACCATGATCTATCTGTCGTGTCTTTATGCAGGGGAGGATTTTTCGCATCTAAAAATTTTGACAAACGAAAGCTGGCGATTGACGACAATCGAAAGGCGATTGAGGAAGCAACGAGGTTAGGTACTGATCTCATTGTTCTTGTCTGCGGTGCCGACCCGGACCAGGAACTCCAGGATTCGAGAAAGCAAATTCGTGATTCTATCGCTCAGTTACTTCCCGAAGCTGAAGCGGCGGGAGTGAAGCTGGCTATCGAACCTCTGCATCCCATGTATGCTGATACGCGTTCAGCAATCAATACTCTTGAACAAGCAAATGACTTAGCGGAAGAACTCAATTCGCCATGGATTGGAATTGCTGTAGATGTTTACCACCTATGGTGGGATCCTTCTTTGGAAAATGAAATAATGCGCTGTGGCAAGAATGGAAATCTGTCAGCATTCCATATTTGTGACTGGAGAGTACCGACTGTTGATATGTTGCTGGATCGTGGACTGATGGGAGAAGGTTGCATTCCCATTAAGAAGATCAGGTCCTGGGTAGAAGCCGCTGGATTTAAAGGATTCAATGAAGTAGAGATTTTTTCAACAAGATTTTGGAACGAAGACCAGGAAGTATTTCTTCAAAAGATTATCAACAGTTATAAAGAACATTCTTAAATACCTTTAAAGAAAATTATAAAAATGAAACAGCATAAGATTGGTATTATTATGAATGGCGTTACGGGGAGAATGGGAACCAATCAACACCTGTTGCGTTCCATGGTAGAGATCATTAAGCAAGGCGGTGTGAAAATATCCCCGGGTGAAAGTATCATGCCAGACCCCATTCTCGTAGGGCGTGATGAGAATAAATTAAAGAAACTTTGCCAGTTGTCCGGAATAACGAAAATGACCACCAATGTGGATGAAGCGCTGGCTGACGCATCTAATACCATTTATTTCGATGCACAGGTAACCGGCAAAAGAGTCGAGGGGGTTGCGAAAGCAATCAAAGCCGGAAAACATGTTTATTGTGAAAAGCCGATTGCAACAACAACTGAAGAGGCAATGAAATTGTACGATTTGTGCAAAGAACACAATGTAAAGAATGGAGTAGTTCAGGATAAACTTTGGCTTCCTGGAATTTTGAAAATCAAACGCCTGATCCAGCAGGGATTTTTTGGTGAAATATTATCTGTCAGGGGCGAGTTTGGATATTGGGTTTTTGAAGGCGATTCAATTCCTGCTCAACGGCCTTCCTGGAATTACAGGAAAGAAGACGATGGCGGTATCATCGTTGACATGCTTTGCCATTGGCGCTATTTACTCGA
>JBDSGZ010000046.1:0-3204 GCA_039918735.1 Ginsengibacter sp. | reverse complement strand
ATGTTCGCCACATCTCCGATGGAATAGTATTGCTTTTTAAATAGCTCCTCATCTGCGGGGATATCAACTCTCCCGGAGTCCGCGCTCATATCCTTCAAGCTTTTTCTCCCCCTTTTGTGTTTTTGAGCAGGAATATTTATTTCATCTTTTTTCGGTTTCTCTTCTCCCCCGGGAAGTTCGTCAAACTGAAATGAAATTTGAGATAATGCCATTTTAATCTAAACTTTTTGCGCTTCCCGTGGATGCAATTTTTAATAATCTGTCAAACTGATCCGGGGTAAGATCATTATAAAAAAAGTAAACCGGATCTACTTCCTGTCCATTGACATGCACTTCATAGTGACAGTGAGGACCGGTGCTTTTGCCCGTGCTGCCCACCCATCCTATAATCTGTCCTCTCGTTACCTTCTCATGAATCTTTGCTTTCACTCTTACCAAATGTCCATACAACGTCTCATAGCCGTAGCCATGATTGATCACTACCTTAGCTCCGTAGCCGTCTTCAGTGAATCCTGATTCGACTACAGTTCCATCCCCGGTCGCATAAACTGGTGTTCCCTGGGGCGCAGTGAAATCGAGGCCTTTATGCATTTTTGGAGTTCCGTACACAGGATCAATTCTTACGCCAAAGCCCGAAGCGATTCTGTCCAGGTCGCGATTGCTCAGTGGCTGTATCGCAGGTATGTTTGAAAGTTTTTCTCCCTGGTTCTTTATGAGTTTTTCTATTTCGTTGTAGCTGGCAAATTGATAGTCAATTCTCGCGTTTATATTATTCAGCGTTTTTGCAAGTTCGTTGCCCAACTCTTCATCATTGATAGCCTCCACTTTTTTGAGTTCATTCTTTTTTTCTGTAAGCTTTACCCTGGCGCTATCGGGCAAAGGATTGGCCTCAAAGATAGATCTGTAAACCTGGTTGTCCCGTTGCTCGAGCATCGCCATTTCCTGCTGTAATGATCTTGCCTGTGTTACAAGCACGTCATAATTCTGCTTCATTTTTTCATAGCGGGCTTCAGCAAGTTTTAGCTGCGGAGAAGGAATGAAACGAAAAGCGAGTGAGACTAATATAAAAGCGGTAACAAGGGCAGATGCGACAAATCCAAAGAAGCGTAAAAGGTTTACCCTGAGGGGTGTCACCAGCTTCTCGTATCTTAAGGTTTGAGTATTATAGTAGTATTTAATCTTTTTCATTCAAATAAATCCGGAAGAGTAAAAGGCCACAATTTTAAGAACTGCTTATGTTTGAAAAATGCGTTGAAACCCAATACCTTTGCCGTTTTCTAATTTGATTCTAACGGGTAAAGATAGCCTGGTAAATCTCAAATTAATCCTAAAATTCGGTAATGGTATGATGGGTAGCGCGGAAATAAGACAGCAGTTTTTTAGCTTCTTTGAATCGAAGAAGCATGTGATAGTTGCTTCCGCACCTATTGTCATCAAAGACGATCCCACGCTCCTATTTACCAATGCTGGCATGAACCAGTTCAAAGATTATTTCCTGGGAAACAAATCCGCTCCCTGGTCGCGGGTTGCAGATACTCAAAAATGCCTTCGTGTGAGTGGCAAGCACAACGACCTGGAAGAAGTGGGCGTGGATACATACCATCACACCATGTTTGAAATGCTTGGCAATTGGAGCTTTGGAAATTCAACAGTTGAACCGGCCCCGTATTTCAAGAAAGAAGCAATTGCATGGAGTTGGGAATTGCTTACGAAAGTGTATAAGATTCCGGAGGAAAACATTTATGTAACAATATTTGAAGGAGACGAACAGGAAGGCTTGCCCAAAGATGAAGAAGCTTTTTCTTATTGGAAAGAATGGATAGCAGAAGACCGGATTTTATTGGGAAAGAAGAAAGATAATTTTTGGGAAATGGGCGACACCGGACCATGCGGACCCTGCACTGAAATCCACGTCGATTCACGACCCGATGATGAAAAAAATAGAGTTGACGGAAAAACTTTGGTGAACAATGATCATCCGCAGGTGATTGAAATATGGAATCTTGTTTTTATACAATACAACAGGAAGAAGGATAGTAGTCTTGAACCATTGCCTGCCAGGCACGTGGACACCGGGATGGGTTTTGAAAGGTTAGTGAGGATTTTACAAAACAATCAAAGTAATTATGACACCGATATATTCACCGGAACAATTGCTGAAGTTGAGAAATTATCAGGTAAAAAATATACGAATACCGATAGCAAACAGGACATTGCTTTTCGCGTAATTGCTGATCATATCAGGGCCATTGCATTTCCCATTGCGGATGGGCAGTTACCTTCCAACACTGGCGCCGGATATGTAATACGAAGAATTTTAAGAAGAGCAGTGAGGTATTATTTCTCTTACCTCGATATAAAAGAACCTGTGTTGTTTAAATTGATTCCGCTGATTGCAACCCAATTTAAAAATGTGTTTGATGAATTGGATAAACAAAAGGAATTCGTTGGAAAAGTGATTTATGAAGAGGAGCAAAATTTCCTTCGCACTTTGGATAAAGGTTTAAAACGGATAGATGATATTATAAGCACTTCATCAGGGTTGCTTGGCGGGAAAGAAGTTTTTGAATTGTATGACACATTTGGTTTTCCGATAGATCTCACAAAACTGATTGCCGCAGAAAATAATTTATCAGTAGATGAAAAAGGTTTCGAAAAAGAAATGCAGCAACAAAAAAGCCGAAGCCGCGCCGCTGCAGTTGTTGACACGGAAGATTGGATAACAGTGAACGAAAATGGATCTCCTGAATTCCGCGGTTATGATACGCTGGAAACTGAAAGCAAGATCTTAAAATATCGAAAAGTAAAATCGCAGGGAAAGGAAACTTACCAGGTCGTTCTAAACCAAACTCCTTTTTATGCCGAAAGCGGCGGCCAGGTTGGCGATACAGGCATGTTGATTTTTGAAGGTGAAAAAATTCCTGTCACAAATACCAAAAAGGAAAATGATCTTATCATTCATTTTACAGAAAAAATTCCCACCAACCCAGGTGCAAAAGTGATTGCGAAAGTTGATGTGGAAAAACGAAAAAAGACCGCGGTTCATCATAGCGCCACACATCTCTTGCATGCGGCTTTGCGCAAAGTGCTGGGGAATCATGTTCAGCAAAAAGGAAGCCTTGTGAATGATGAATATCTGCGTTTTGATTTTTCTCATTTCACTAAAGTTTCGAACGAAGAAATCATCCAGATTGAATCACTTGT
>JBDSGZ010000045.1:0-5311 GCA_039918735.1 Ginsengibacter sp. | reverse complement strand
AAAAACGATTTCCAATTACAGTGTAAAAGAGTAGATCATTATCAATGTTCCAGTTACTTTTAGAAATCGAACAAATAAAATTATTCACCTGAGTATTCCTTTTGGAAAATGTTGTAAAGTCATGGGTTTTTAAAATAATGTCTGAAGCTTCTCGCAATTTTTCAATATCTAATCTATATGGAAAATAATAAGCCACATCTTTCAGAAAAGGATTTTTCTTTTGATACACCTGGTAGCGATACTGTCGGCTTATAGCGTTAAACCTGGAATGCCAGTAGACTGGAACTTCGAAAATGTTTTTGATTACGATATCATTAGGCAAAATCGAATTCAAAGAATAAAGAAGCCTTTTTTTATCTTGTAATGATTGAGCTACATCTTGTCCGACCCGCCATAAATATTCCAGGCTATCAAAATGAAAAAAATTTTGCAACGCATGAACACCTTTGTCCGTGCGGGAAGAGCCCGTAAGAGGAAAATCTTTTCTAAAGCGGGTTGCCAAGGCAATTTCTACTTCTGACTGGATCGTTACCGCATTTTTCTGAATTTGGAAGCCGGCATAATTCGTGCCTTTGTAACTCACTTCTATGAAATATCTCGGCATTGAATTAATCGACTAAATTATTTATGCAACATCGCCTTAAACCTATTTACGTAATAGGGGTCACGAAGTTGCGACTGCAACGTAGAATATAGATTGGAATCTGAAGTAAACGGGTAAGCGGCAGTAAAAAACTCGTATTTACCTTGGTCATTAGCAAAGAGAAACGATAAGTTTTTTATTTGCTCAGTGCTGAAACATTTTGATTGTAATAGCTTTTTCGCGGCCCTGATCATGTCTTCTTTATTCATTTCACCAGCCATTTTTTTTCTCAGTTTAATAAAATCGTCATCGGTTGCAAAATCAGAACAGTCAGAATTAGTGAAAGAAGAGGTCACAACCTTTGGATGATCTTTTGTGACATCCGTATCCTTAATTTTTGGTTCAGTGGTTGTATTCTCAATTACATTCAGCGGCTCATCTGAAACAACAGTAGATTTTTCTTTTTCATGAATGCCCGACTGTACTAATTGCGAATTTTTTTGGACGGGAACGACTTCCTCCGCGACTTGTTCTTTATTAACCTTTTCCGCAGTTGGCTTTGTTGATTTCTCAGCTTTCGCACTGGGTAAGGAACTGTCAGCACTCACAAGATTAGCTGCAGGTGCACTCTCTACGGCCACGACATCAACTTTTTGTTCTTTTTCTGCAATAGCCAATTCTTGTTCCTTCTTTATTTCAGCCTCAGTTTGTGAAGGTATAAAAACCCTAATCGTATCAGAGCCTGGAGGGGTGTTATCCACGTAGATCATTTCAACCCCGTTATTATTTTCGTTCAATAAAGTTCGGTTGATTTTAGATGAATCTTTTTTAGCCAAAGGCTTAACATCATTTCCGGTAATGTCCCGCTTATCTGCAGAAGTTAGTGTGGGTACTGCTTCCTTTGTCACACTATCGTTAATAGCAACTTTTTCCTTTTCATCCGGGACGATTGTGTTTTTCTCCAACAGTGTAGAATCCTTTACAACATTTGCAAGCATCTGAGAAAAGGGATCGTTCTCTAATTCCCTGGATGGCGCAGACTGCCCATTGGTGCTATTTCCCATCACAATAGCAAATGACTGCAGGTTGAAAAGCCCCCAGCCTTTATCATCAAAATTTTTTAATAAAAACCCTTCGTTTTCATTACCAACTGATACATGAAATTGCTCTTCAGGAAATTCTCGTTTCGGAAACCCGACCGTAATATCATGATCTCCTTCGGCTAATTTCGGCAGGATCAGGTATCCTGCAGCAGAAGAGCTTGTTACCACGTTATTCACTTTAATATAAAATGGCTGGCCATTTTCAGTTTGCAGATATACAAAATGAACTTGCTGTGCAGCACAAGAAAAGATGAGCGCAAGCAAGAAAAACGTAACACTAAGTCGGCGTAGAATCATATACAGCAAAGCTATTCAATTAAATAATTAATCTTACCATCCGCATAAAATATGATTTCATTTTGATTTAACCTTCTAATTTTGCCCGCGTTAAAAAAACACTATGAAAAAAATATTTCTGCCAATTTTCTTGTTGAGTACTTTTTTAGTATCCGTCCTGTCGGGGAATTCACAAGGCACCGACACATCCTGGAAAAGAATCTATCGCCCCTCTGCTACGCGGATAAATGATCTTGTTCATACGAAACTGGATGTTCGCTTCGACTATGATAAGGCATGGATGTATGGCAAGGCGTGGATTACATTGCATCCTCATTTTTATCAAACAGATTCCTTAACCCTTGACGCAAAAGGGATGAAGATAAATGAGATATCCCTGATAAAGGGAAAATCTAAAATTCCGCTGAAGTATTCATACGATGATACCATGCAGCTAAAAATCACTCTTGATAAGACTTATAAAAGTGGAGAAAATTATACCATATACCTGGATTATATATCTAAACCAAATGATCTAAAAATTGCGGGTAGCGCTGCGATAACAGGTGCAAAGGGATTATATTTTATTGACCCGAAAGGTGAGGATCCTGACAAGCCCACGCAAATTTGGACACAAGGAGAAACAGAAGCCAACAGCGCATGGTTTCCTACTATCGACAAACCTAATCAGAAAACTACGGAAGAGATTTACATGACGGTTCCTTCCAAATACGTCACTTTAAGTAACGGGCTCCTCATCAGCCAGAAAAAGAACCCGAACGGCACCCGAACAGATTATTGGAAAATGGATCTTCCTCATTCGCCTTACTTATTTTTTATGGGTGTCGGCGACTATGTGATTGTAAAGGATAAGTACAAAAAACTTCCGGTAAACTATTATGTTGAAAAACAATACTCCCCGGTTGCCAAAAAAATATTTGGAGAGACTCCGGCGATGATAGGTATTTATGAAAAACTGTTGAGGGTGCCTTTTGCTTGGCCCAAGTACGACCAAATAGTGGGAAAAGATTATGTAAGCGGAGCAATGGAAAATACGACCGCAACGCTTCACCAGGAAAGCGCCTACCAAAATGCGAGAGAACTTGTTGATGGTAATAAATGGGAGGACGTAATAGCACATGAACTTTTTCATCAATGGTTTGGAGACCTGGTAACCGTGGAAAGTTGGAGCAACATTACCCTGAGCGAATCATTTGCTGATTACGGAGAAACTTTGTGGTTTGAATACCGTTATGGAAAAGATGAAGGTGATGAACACATAGAAGAAGACCGACAAGTCTATTTATCAAGCACAGGGAGCGAGATCAAGAATCTTGTCAGATTTCATTACCGCGATAAAGAAGACGTTTTTGACAGAATTTCTTACCAAAAAGGAGGAGCCATTCTGCACATGCTGAGGAATTATGTGGGAGACAGCGCTTTCTTCAAATCACTAAATCTTTACCTAAATAAATATAAATTTAAAAATGCCGAAGCGCAACAGTTACGGCTTGCATTTGAAGAAGTAACAGGTCAGGATCTGAACTGGTTTTGGAACCAATGGTATTACGGAAATGGACAACCCGACCTCACCATAAATTATGGTTATGAAAATGGAAAAGCGATCGTGATTATCGAGCAGACTCAAACGAACACAGGACTTTTCAAATTGCCGTTGGCCATAGATGTTTATAGCAAAGGTGCCAACAAAACGCGATATAATGTTTGGGTTCAGAATAAAGCTGATACGTTTTATTTCCCAAGTGCAGAAAAGCCTTCACTGATAAATGTGGATGCGGAGAAAGTATTATTGGCAAGGAAAACGGATAACAAACCGGCTGAAGAATTTATTCAGCAGTTTAGATTTGCCGGCAGTTATATGGACCGAAAAGAGGCGCTTGATTATTTTGCCAAAAATAATAAGAGTGAACTTGCAAATGGGTTGAGTGATAAATATCACGGTTTGCGGTTGTACACTCTCGAAGCAATTGATAAAAATAAAAGCTATTCAGTTCCTTCAATACTGACTGCGATAGAAGAAATGGCGCAAAAAGACCCAAATAAAAAAGTTCAGGCAATGGCTCTGGAAATCTTGGCAAAGACGGGCGACAGAAAATACGAACCGTTGTTCAAAAAATATGTAAATGATTCTTCTTACTCAGTTTCCGGGCAGGCCCTGGAAGGACTAATTATGCTTGATCAGGGTCAGGCTTATCCGTTAGCAAAACAATACAGTAATGATGCAAAAGGAAAGTTAGGAGAAGTTGTTGCCGAAGTGATCCTGAAAAATGGATCGGAAGAAGATTTCGGCTTTCTTCTCCAACATCTTAAGCAGAGTCAACTCTCCCAGGCAAAAATCCGGGAGGCGATTGTATTTAGCGCTTACCTGGCAGAGGTAAAAAATACTGCCAATGTGAAGAAAGGTGTGGATGCGATTATGGACTTCAGGAGCAATTTACCGGGCTACCTGATAAAAAATATTGACCCGGCATTTAAACAAATTTTTGATAAGATCAGCGCAGCAAAAAGAACAGAAGGAAATAGCGAGTTAGCAAATTACATTGATGGATTAATTCAATAGATGTAAAGCAACTTTTATTAGAGTCCCGGGCTTAAAAAGTAAGCCCGGGACTTTTAGTTATGTGAAAGTTTAATTAATAAAATAAAATCACCTTCAAAATTAAGGTGGTTTCCAAGGCAGGTAAACCAAGTTTATGAACTTTTGTTATTTAATCCACTCATTACCATCCTCCACTGGCGCCACCGCCGCCGCCTCCTCCGCCGCCAAAACCTCCGAAGCCACCTCCTCCGCCGCCTCCAAAGCCTCCACCACCCCTCCCAGAACCACCACCCATCATTGAACCGATCATCCACCAGGGAAGTGCGCTACCGAAACCGCGGGAACCACGCCTGCTCATATAATTTCCCCCGCCTCCGCCGCCTCTAAAAAAAGACATTATTATAAAAAATAGAACGACTAAAATTATGATTGTAGGCATCCCGCCTTTTCCAGGTTGCGGCCTTGCATCAGCTTTGTATTCGCCTGCGGCTGCCTTTATAATTGCATCTATGGCATTGTCAAAACCCCGATAGTAATCATTCTCTTTAAAATAGGGAATCATTTCATTGTCAATAATCTGCTTTGCAAGAATATCGGGTAAAACACCTTCCATACCATAGCCGGTTTCAATACGAGCCTTGTGCTCTTCTTTTGAAACAAGAATTAAGACACCATTATTTTTTGCCTTCGTTCCGATTCCCCAATCTCTTAAATATTTTAATGCCACTTCTGCAATATCATAGCCATCCAGCGAGGGTACTGTGACAATTACAATTGCCGAAGAGGTGC
>JBDSGZ010000044.1:0-15263 GCA_039918735.1 Ginsengibacter sp. | reverse complement strand
GAAGAGTCGTCTGGAACAACGGGGCTCGGAAACCAAAGAATCGCTCGAGGCGCGGGTGAATAAATCAGCATTTGAAATGACCTTCAAGTCCTACTTTAAAAATGTGATAATAAACAAAACACTTGACCAGGCCTGCAAAGAAGCCGATGCCATCGTGCGTTCGGTCATGAAAAATGAATAGTTAGAAAAAAACTTCGTTCATTTTCAATTCTATATTTTTGCGACATGGATTGGATCGTGATCATTTCCCTTGCTGTATCTGTTATTCTTATCGCTTTTTTTGCGGGAATAGAGATTGCATTTGTATCT
Organism: Ginsengibacter sp.; assembly: GCA_039918735.1. Lineage (GTDB taxonomy): Bacteria > Bacteroidota > Bacteroidia > Chitinophagales > Chitinophagaceae > Ginsengibacter. The sequence continues at coordinate 14,954 of JBDSGZ010000044.1, read as the reverse complement.
GTAAGCAAACTCTCCATTGAGCTTAAACGAAAACAGGGTAATTACAGCGGCAGAGTTTGGGCCGCATTCATGGACACTTCTACCCGCTTCATCGGAACTATTCTTGTCGCCACGAACACTTTATTGGTAATTTATTCCCTTTTATGGAGCTCAATTCTTGAGAGCGTATGGAAGTTCTGGAAGTTGGATAGTCCTTATTTAAAACTAGCAGTGGAAACACTGATTGCGACTACTTTGCTTCTTATTTTAGAGTTTATTTTTAAAGCAATCTTCCGGGCAAAAAATAATTCAGTTATCAGCAGCAGCGTGATCACATTTGTCATGCAGTTGTTCTATTCTCTTTTAGCAGGAATTGCAGGATTTTTTGTAAAAGCCACTGAATGGATGTTGAAATATATTTTCAACGTAAAACTTCAGAATAAATCCGAAGCCTTCACAAAAATAGATCTTGAACTCTTCGTACAGCAACATAAGCTGCACGACATGGAAGAGGATGATGCGAAAAACAATGAGCTGTTCGAAAATGTGCTTTCTTTATCGGAAATCAAAATAAGAGAATGCCTTATTCCCAGGAAGGAAATCGTGTCAATAGAAACGAATTCTCCCATTAGTGCTGTCAAGGATCTTTTCATAGAATCAGGCCTTAGCAAGCTGGTTGTTTATAACGGTAATATCGATCACATTGAAGGATATATTCACCAGTTAGACCTGTTCAAAAACCCAACCGATCTGCGTTCTGTCTTGTTACCCATACCAACTGTGCCAGAGAGTATGAGTGCCACAGACCTGATTAACAAGTTCACAAAGGAAAGGAAAAGCATTGCCTGGGTTGTAGATGAATTTGGCGGAACAGCAGGTATCGTGACCATGGAAGACTTGCTCGAGGAAATCTTCGGTGACATAAAGGATGAACATGATACCAAAGAAGAGTTTGTTGACAAACAGATCTCGGCGAATGAATACTTGTTCAGCGGACGTCTTGAGTTAGATCATCTTGCTGACAAATATGAGTTGAAATTTTCTGATGATGAAGAATCAGGTACGCTATCCGGTTACATAATCAATAAGTATGAGTCCATTCCAAAACAAAAGGACCGCATCATATTAAACGACTACCAATTTGATATTTTAAGCGTAAGTGAAACCCGCATAGAAACCGTGAAACTGAAAGTGCTCAGGTAGTATCTGTCTTTTTTAAATTCATTCCATTTTTACGTTTTGTAAATTCTTCTTCCCAAATGACTATTGCCGTTGATAAAACCGGTCTTGAAAAAGGAGAAAGCAATGTTATCGATGTGTTTATAAAAGAAATTTTTATAAGATTAACTGCTCGTCATCCGGATGATAATTTCATTCTTATTAGTGAACACGCTGCCGCGAAATGTCAAAGCCAGTCTCTAAATGTATCGTCAATAATTGCTACGGATATCGCAAATACTTTTATAAAAAAAGCATTTGGCAATAGACTGAACATTTCAAGAATATTAAAAAAATATAACACTCAGATTCTGGTTAGTTCGCAATATTTTCCGATAAAAAAAATACCGCAATGTTTCATTTTACCAGAGGGTTCTTTTAGGTTTTCTGCGGAACCAGGAAACAAAAGGCAGTTTATTTGTTTAAATAAGAATACTGAAAGGGCAGTAAAAAAGGCAAATCTCATCATCTGTTTCTCAGAATTTACAAAAACCCTGACCATTGAAAAATACAATCTCAGCTCTGACAAAATTCAGGTAGTGCACCCCGGATCGAATGTTCTTTATGATCCGGTATCCACTGAAGAAAGAGAGCGGATTAAAGAAGAATATTCCGGAGGTTTTGAATATTTTATTTTCAGTGGAAAAATAAGTTCTGCTAATAATATCATTCATCTGCTGAAAGGTTTTTCGGGTTTCAAGAAAAGGCAAAAAAGCAGCATGAAGTTGATATTGGCCAGCACATTTCCTATCAGCGACGAAGGCTTTAAAAAAAGTTTCAGCCTGTATCGGTTCAAAGAGGAAGTGGTGCTGTTACCTGGCCTGACCGAAAATGAAATTGCCAAAATCACCAGTGCTGCATATGCTACGATTTTTCCAGCTTTCACATGCGAGTCGGTTATGGAGCTTCCAAATTCCATGAGGGAACAAGTTCCGGTTATTGCCTCGCAGCAGGAGCCTTTCCCCGAATTTTGCGGCGAAGCGGCTTTGTATTTTGATGATAATAGTTCTGAGGATATTGCTCTTAAAATGATGGACATTTTTAAAAATGAAGATCTTCGCAAATCGATCATTGAAAAAGGTAACACTCAACTTGAAAAATTTAGCTGGGAGATCGCAAGCGAAACGTTTTGGAACAGGCTAAATAAATTGATAAAGGATTTATAACCTTCGAAATCCAGCGGTGCATAAATCCAATAATCTTAAATTCGCAACCAATATGACTAATTCCACAATAACAATCGACGTACATCTTGACAAGGAAAAAGTGCCACAGGAGATCACCTGGAAGGCCGATGACAGCACTGTGAAAGAGATGCAAAAGGCTAAAGCAATGATGCTTTCATTTTGGGATTCTGTGGACAAGACTGCATTACGAATAGATCTTTGGACCAAAGAAATGATGGTGGATGAAATGGCTGATTTTTATTACCAGGTGTTTATGACAATGGCTGATACATTTAAGAGAGCCACGAATAATGAAATCCTCGTAGAGGACATGAAATCTTTTGCGAAAGATTTTCACCAGAAATTTGTAGAGATGGAGAAAGAAAAAAATAAGTAAGAGGTATCGAGCTTACACGTTGCAGAATGATAATTCTATTTCTAATTGATTCAAAATATTATTCAACCTAAAAAGCTATAACAATGGATCTGGAACAACGAGTGATGAATGACCTTAAGACAGCTATGCTTGCGAAGGATGAAAAATCCCTGCGTTCTTTACGTGCTATCAAGGCGGCAATACTAAATACCAAAACATCAGGAGATTTTTCCGGGGAGATCAAAGAGGAAGACGAAATTAAAATGCTTCAAAAACTGGTAAAGCAAAGAAAGGATTCTCTCGAAATTTATGAAAAACAAAATCGCGAGGATCTTGCATCAAAGGAAAGAGAAGAAATTGAGGTGATAGAAAAATTTCTTCCGAAGCAAATGGATGAAGAAGAACTGAGGAAAAATATTGAATCTGTCATCAAGGAATCAGGTGCCACTTCTGCTGCAGATATGGGTAAAGTGATGGGAATGGCTAATAAAAAACTGGCTGGAAAAGCAGATGGAAAAACAATTGCAGCCATTGTAAAAAGTATGCTCTCAAACTGAGACAAAGCGCCTAAAAATTTGAGCTGAATTAAAAGCCTTAAAGAGTATGATAATAGATATTGCATTTATTATTGCAATGCTTTTGGCAATCTTTAGGGGATTTAGCAAAGGATTCATCATCGCAATTTTTTCTCTTCTTGCATTTATCATAGGAATTGCAGCAGCGTTAAAACTTTCTGCAGTACTGGCTTCTTACCTGCAGCAAAACGTGATGAGCTCTACAAAGTGGCTGCCCTTTCTTTCATTTTTTCTTGTGTTCATTGCCGTTGTTTTGTTGGTCGGTTTCACAGCAAGAATCATTAAAAAAACTTTTCAGCTTGCAATGCTCGGGTGGCTTGACCGATTGGCAGGTGTATTACTTTATATAGTTCTCTACACAATTATACTGAGCATCATGATATTTTTTATAGAAAAAATGTTGCTGCTTAAGCCAGAGGTGATTTCAGCCTCGCACACGTACTGGTTTATAAAGCCATGGGGGCCAAAGGTAATTGACCGGCTTGGAGACATTATTCCTATTTTTAAAGACATGTTCATTCATCTTCAATCCTTTTTTGAAAGTATCGCTAAAAATGCTGTTTAACGGCCCTGGCAGGTCAAAGATTATTTAATCGTTTGCACAGAAACATTTATTTTAGCGTAATCAGGCTTTAGCTGAATAATACCAAAAGCTGAAACGCAAAGATGGAATATACCATAATACAGGAAGGCAAGTTTAAGTTCATTGAAGTGGGTGAAGGTGAGCCTCTACTGTTGCTGCACGGGCTGTTTGGTGCGCTGAGTAACTTTGAACATCTCATTGAACATTTTCGGGGCACAAATAAAGTAATCGTGCCGATACTTCCTCTTTTTGAACTTGATCTCTTGCATACTTCAGTCGGTGGCTTGCAAAAGTTTGTTCATAAGTTTATTGAGTACCGGGATTACCAAGATATTCATCTCCTCGGAAATTCGTTGGGCGGACATGTTGCGTTGGTTTATATTTTAAAACGTCCCGAAAGGATCAAGTCTCTGATTCTCACCGGTAGCTCTGGGCTCTTCGAGAATGGTATGGGAGACAGCTATCCCAAACGCGGCGATAAAGAATATATCCGCAAAAAAACACAATTAACCTTTTACGATCCTGCGATGGCCACTGAGGAACTCGTGAACGAGTGTTTTGAAATAACTAACAACAGGATCAAGGTGATAAAGATCATTGCACTCGCAAAGTCAGCGATCAGAAACAATCTTGGTGAAGAATTAAACCAGATAAAGCAACCAACTTGCCTGATATGGGGCAACAACGATACAATCACTCCGCCATTTGTCGCGAGGGAGTTTAATAAGCTTATTCCAAACAGTGAGCTTCATTTTATTGACAAATGTGGCCATGCGCCAATGATGGAAGTGCCTGATGAGTTTAACAAAATTCTAAGTCATTTCATCTCCAAATTAAATGTGTCTGCTGCAACAGTTAGGTAGTTTTATTGGTCTTATTATCGGCGCCATTTAAGTGTTCTTTTATTTTTACTTAATTTTTCTAGTTGTCATGTTAGCATACGAACTCACCAATACCATTATTCCACAATTACGCCTCACAGATAAAATTTCAAAAGCGCTGCAGTTAATGAGCGATTTTAAAATCACGCATTTGCCGGTGGTTTCTGAAGAAAAATATTTAGGGTTGGTCAGCGAAGACGATCTGCTTGATGAAGAAAATAAAGATATCGTTATCGGGTTTTTTCAAAATGATCTTCTGACTGCTTCCATCAAATCAAATAAACATTTTCTGCAGGCTGTTGACATTAGCAATCTCTATCAAACGAATGTAATTCCTGTTACGAACGATGAAAATGATTTTCTAGGAACCATTTCAGGACAATCCCTGATCACAGCTCTTGGAGGTTTCGCAGGTGCGGTGGAGCAGGGCGCAATGATTGAGTTGGAAATAGAAAGAACCAGGTTTAACGTGGCTGAAATTAACCGTATCGTGGAAAGTGACGGAGCTATTATCCTTCATTTGAACACGAATATTCTGCCGGAAACAAATGATTTAAGAGTAACTATACATATCAACAAAAGAGAAGTGTCAACTCTTATTGCCGCATTTGAACGTTACGAATATACCATCACTTATTATTCAGGGGAAGAATTATTCGAAAACGATATTGAAAGCAATTACAGGCATTTGATGAATTACCTGGATATTTAATTATTACCTCATTTTCAATAATGCTGCTATAAATATTTAATACATTATTTTTTATGTCTGAAAAAAATAGTGTAATGCAAGGGCTTTTAGTAACTGCCACGATCTTTCTATTCCTTTTTTTGCCTCCTTCTGCCTGTCACTCACAATCGAATTTTCAATTACCAGACACGCTTAAAAAATTGCGTGTAAGAAACATTATCATTAGCGGGAATAAACAAACAAAAGAATATATTATCCGGAGAGAAATGCCACTTAGCGTCGGTGATACGGTAGAGGCATCCGCCGTTCTCGCTAAGCTTGAAGAGGCGCGAAGCTTTATTTACAATACTACGTTGTTCCTGGATGTGAAGGTACTTCCTCTTTTTATTGGCGACGATCAGCTTGATATCGTTGTTCATGTTGAGGAACGGTGGTACATTTTCCCGATACCCGTATTTCAACTGGCGGATCGATCTGTAAATGAGTGGATTCAAAAATATAATGCATCTCTTAGCCGGGTTAGTTATGGTATCCGGTTTCTTCATAAAAATGTAAGTGGAAGAAATGATCAGTTTGCCATCACGGCTATCAATGGATATTCGAGGAATATTTCCTTCAATTATAGAGCGCCTTATTCAAACCCTTCGTTGACAGAAGGAGTAATTGTTGACGGAGGCTTCCTTCAATCCATGGAAATAGCGGTAAAAACGAGTACAAATAATGAGATCGTTCATTACAAAAAGGACAACTTTGTAAGAGACGCGTGGTATGCCCGCGGAGCGTATTTATCGAGAAAGGGATTGAAAAAAAGAGAGACGTTTTCTTTCTCGTTTTATCATATAAAAGTCGATGACTCAGTCACACTGTACTATCCCACCTATTTTAGAAGCAGTAAATCTTCTCTTGATTTTCCTGAGTTTGAATACAGGTTGCAGTTTATAAATGTTGATAATATTCTTTATCCTTTGAAAGGATATACAAGTTTATTCAGCGTGAACAAACGGGGTCTTTCCTGGAACAAGAATATCGACAGGCTAAGCGTGAGGGCAGGGCATAATTTCTATTTTGCTCATGCTAATAAGTGGTATTCATCAATACGTTTGTCCGGAGAAATAAAATTACCTTTTCAGCAGGCATTTATTAATAGAAGAGCGATTGGATACGGTGAAGATTATTTGAGGGGGTATGAATTGTACGTCATCGACGCGGCCTGGAGCCTAACCAGTAAATTCGATGTGAAAAAAGAAATCGCAAGTTTCGCAATACCGACCTTTCTCAACTCGAAGTCTTATGACCGGATACCATTCAGGATCTATGCAAAATCGTTCGCAGATGTAGGATATGCTTATATCCAGGACGAATACGATTCACGACTGAACAATAAACTACTATTTTCCGGAGGTGTTGGTTTAGATATTGTCACCATTTACGATCTCAAATTGAGCATCGAGTTTAGTTTAAATCAATTAAGGCAAAAGGGTTTATTTTTACACTATTAGTATTTGCAAATCCTGATGCGATAGCAAGAGATTCGGAATCATGAACTGGTTACACCACCTTACACAACTGGAATTTTTATGCGGATTGCCATTTATAGCAGGGGCTTAGAATCAGAACAACAGGAAGGGCTAAAATTACTGCTGCCTGAACTGGCCCGGTATAAAATAGAACCCGTTATCTACCAGGATTTTTTTAATCAATTTTATTCCTCGATCAATATCTCGCATAAATATTCCACATTTAATTGTCCCGAAGATCTTGAAGACATTGATGTAATCATTAGCCTGGGCGGCGATGGCACTCTGCTGGACGCAGTCACTTTTGTTGGCGGCAGGGGCATTCCCGTATTGGGAATCAACTATGGAAGATTAGGTTTTCTCGCAAGCGTTGGTAAACACGAATTGCATACTGCTGTAAAGGCTTTGGTTCAACGAACTTTTATGCTTGATAAAAGATCGCTATTACACCTGGATGCCAATATGCCTTTGTTTAATGGTGTGGCCTTTGCGCTGAATGAGTTTACCATTCACAAAAAGGATACATCGCCAATGATAAAAATTCACACATATTTAAACGGTGAATTTCTAAATACCTATTGGGCGGACGGATTGATTGTTTCTACTCCAACTGGATCTACAGGGTATTCACTGAGTTGCAATGGCCCTGTTGTTTTTCCCGAGTCTGCAAGCTTTGTTATTACACCGGTGTCACCTCACAATTTGAATATCAGACCCTTGGTAGTTCCTGACAATACCGTGATTTCATTTGAAGTTGAAGGAAGAACTGATGGATTTTTGTGCACGCTCGACAGCCGTCGCGAAATTGTTACGAAAGAAGTTTTGCTGGCCATTCGAAAAGAAACTTTTAATATCAATCTTGTAAGGCTCAATGAAAATAATTTTCTGCAAACGCTTCGGAATAAATTATCGTGGGGACTGGACAAAAGAAATTAAGAGTCTTTTCTTAACAAAAGTTTTAACCTCAATAGACCAAGTTAAAGACATTCAAAATTAACTTTAGCGTTTACGAATAAAAATCTCAAAACACTTCGTGGCTCCTTCCGTTCACTGTCAACTAAAAAAAATTAATTTTGATCATTTAACTCTGAATAATTAAAAGAATCTTTATTCGTTATTCTGACACTGTTTCATTTAGTACCAGTATGAAAAAAAGTTTTGTCATCTTCTTTGTTGCTCTCGCATGCAATATCCACGCTAAGGCTCAATACGAATATATACAGGAGGGAGAGGTGGGACTTACCGCAGGTGCCGCGCATTACTTTGGTGATATAAATAACAGGGCAGGGCTTAATCGGCCAAAGATCGCTCTCGGCGCATTTTTGAGAAAACAGTTTGGCAATTATACTTCACTTCGTTTTACTGCACACTATGCACGGCTTGGCTACAGCGATCAATACAGTAAAATTGAATATCAACGGCTAAGAAATTTAAGTTTCAACACTAGCATTTTTGAGTTTGCACTAAGAGGAGATTTCAATTTTTTCAAATTTAATCCTACTGATCCCGATCACGCGTTTACGCCTTATGCCACTTTAGGCGTAGGATTGTTTAGCTACGATCCATATGCTTTTTATAAAGGTGAAAAATATTATTTACGACCATTGAATACCGAAGGACAGACTTTTTACAAGGGAAGAAAAGCCTATGGAGCCATGGCAGTCTGCATTCCCATTGGTTTTGGAGTAAAGTATGCTATTACAGACAAAGTAAATATTTCTTTCGAGGTTGCGCATCGGTTTACGACTACCGATTACATTGACGATGTGAGTACAACTTACGTTGGCGCGGACAAGTTCACTTCACCCGGCGCGCCTTCAATAGCCTCCATTTTACAGGATCGGTCTTTTGAGTTCGGAACTCCCATTGGAGTTGAGGGTCGACAACGAGGCTTTAGCAAGCAGAAGGACCAATACATTATCGCGGAATTCGGGGTATCCTTCAACATTATTTCCTATCGCTGCCCAACAGCCAAATAATTCAGCAAACAGTCGAGGGGATCATCTTATAATCCTAATGTAAATTCTGACGGTTATCCGGTTGCGAGAAATTGCAATAAGAATCTAATCATTCAGTCCCACATTCAATATTTCCAGTTATTTGAAAATTATTCTGTATCGGTATTTCCTTATTTTTGCAGCAAGTCAGGCCTGTGTATGCCTGACTTCACTTTTTTGAGAGAGTTATGGGCAGCCTTAAAGATGAAATAAATCCAAAAAAACTTCCACGGCACATCGCAATCATCATGGACGGAAATGGTCGATGGGCTAAAGAGAAAGGAGAGGATCGTTTATTTGGGCACTACAGCGGTGTTGAAAGTGTCAGGAACATTGTGGAAGGATGCGCCGAACTTGGCGTTGGGTACCTCACGCTTTACGCATTTAGCACAGAAAATTGGGACCGGCCAAAAGACGAGGTATCAGGATTAATGGAATTGCTTATCCAAACAATTAAAAACGAAACACCCACCCTTAACAAAAACAATATCAAACTTTCAGTTATCGGCAATACAGTGATGTTGCCCGATTCCGCAAAAAAAGAATTATCTGAGGCATGTGATGAAACGGCTCCAAACACGGGAATGAACCTCGTGATGGCCTTAAGCTATAGTAGTAGATGGGAAATAATTGAGGCGGTAAAGCAAATTGGCATGGAAGTAAAGAAAGGACTTATTAACCCGGAGGAAATTGACAAAGAAACATTTGAACACCATCTATGCACATCTGGCCTGCCCGATCCCGAACTGATGATCAGAACAAGCGGAGAATATCGAATCAGTAATTTTTTGCTGTATCAATTGGCATATACTGAACTGTTCTTCACCGATACTCTTTGGCCCGACTTCAGAAAAGAAGACTTATACGAAGCCATTCTCGATTACCAAAATCGTGAAAGGAGATTTGGTAAAACGAGTGAACAAATCTAAAATCCTTACTTAATTTTTAAACCCACAAATCTTCCTTTTTTCCAGTTTTTACAAGGTTTTCAGGGGAGTTGATTTAACAAATACTTTTAATAATTGAATTTAACTTGCCCACTTTTAAAAACCGATTTAATGCTCAAAATCTACAAGATTTTATTCTTAGTAGTACTAACTGTTTCCGGCCAATACGTCGCATTCTCACAGGTTTCGCCCGATTCTGCTACTGTTTCAGCAAACAAAGGAGATTCCGTACTAATCCCAGAATCAACACCAATCATTCACCCCTCATTTTCCCAAGCAAAAAAAGATACTACGCCTCCGGTTTCCTCAGTAAATGTGGATCTCGAAAATATTTTTAACTCAAAGTCACCTAAAGAGTACAAGATTTCCGAAATCAAAGTTACCGGCACTCAATCATTTGATCCAAATCTTATAGTCTCTATAAGTGGCCTGGCAGTTGGCGATAAAGTGATGATTCCAGGAGGAGACAACTTTTCTAAGGCAATCAACAATCTTTGGAAGCAAGGACTCATTTCGAATGCGGAAGTTTTTTTTACAGGTCTCTCGGGAAATAATTTGTCGGTGGAACTTAATATAACAGACAGACCTACGCTTACGGCTTTTAAATTTAAAGGCATTAGTAAAACTGAATCAGATGAAATTACCACAAAGCTTGGCCTTGCAAAAGGCCGTCAGACAAGGGTTACAGACAATCTGAAAAAATCAGCAACGGCAACCATCGAAAGGTACTATGTAGATAAAGGTTTTAGGAATGTTGATGTGAAAGTGTTGGAAACGAAAGACAATAAGACAGCAAATGGTGTAAACATTCTTTTTGATATTGAAAAAAATAATAAGGTTAAAGTAAACGACATTTTTTTCGCGGGTAACGAAACAGTGTCGGACCTTAAACTTAAAAAGAAAATGAAGGGTACGAAGGAAAAAAGCAGGTTCACACTGTTTCCTTCAGAAAGCATTAATATACTGGATTCAGGAAAAAGCAACAAGCTCACATTTAGCGAGTACCTAAAAACAAATGGCTACCTCATTCCCACAAGGACTAAAGAATTACTTGACCCGTATGTCCGCTTCAAACTTTTGACTTCTGCCAAGTTCAATGAGAAAAAATATCTTGAAGACAAACAGCATATTTTAGATTATTATAATTCCCTTGGTTTCCGCGATGCTGTGATAGCGCACGATACAACCTATAATACCAGCGGGAACCTGGATGTCGCCATAAAAGTGAATGAAGGAAATCGGTACTACTTTGGAAATATTGCCTGGAAAGGAAATACAAAATACTCAGATTCTATTCTAAACATTTTACTAGGTATAAAAAAGGGTGATATCTACAATGCTGAAACATTAAACAAGAAGTTAGGTAAAATCCCGGCACCAGAAGGTGGCGATATTAGTAGTCTTTACCAGGACGATGGTTACCTGTTTTTCCAGATAGATCCAGTGGAAACAGCCGTTTATGGTGATACAATAGATTACGAGCTACGTGTGCGTGAAGGACCGCAGGCCACCATAGGCAAAGTGGATATAACCGGAAACGACAAAACCAAGGACTATGTAATCCGTAGGGAATTGCGCACCATTCCCGGTGAAAAATTCAGCAGGGCTGATATAATTCGTACACAGCGTGAACTTTCTCAATTGGGTTATTTTGACCCTGAGAAAATAAGTCCCAACATTGTACCGAATGTAGAAAATGGTACGGTAGATATTACATGGGGACTGGCAGAAAAATCATCTGATCAGTTGGAACTTTCTGCAGGATTTGGCGGCGGAATAGGGTTGACCGGAACTCTGGGTGTAACGTTTAATAATTTCTCAATTTATAATATCCTAAATAAAAAAGCCTGGCAGCCATTACCTACGGGCGACGGACAAAAATTGAGTTTGCGGGGACAGAGCAACGGCAGGCAGTTTCGCTCTTATAACTTTTCCTTTACCGAGCCATGGCTGGGAGGTAAAAAAAGAAATTCCTTCACGATCGGGTATTATGATACGAAGTATGCCAATGCCTATAATCCTTATGGCTATTACGATCGTTCCTATGCCGACTCTTCCTTTATCCGGACTACTGGAATCAGTGTTTCCCTGGGAAAGCAGCTGAAATGGCCCGATGACTTTTTTGCGCTCATATATCAGCTAAACTACCAACGTTATAAGTTAAAGAACTACAATATTTTTCCGGGACTTACCAATGGTACGTCAAACAACATCAGTTTGAAAATAACATTAGCAAGAAATTCCGCGGGTCCAAATCCTATATTCCCCACCAGCGGTTCAAATTTTATCTTAAGCACACAATTAACGCCCCCCTACTCTTTATTCCGGGAAGGTGCCGCACCACCAGACAAGTATAAATTCGTAGAATTCCATAAGGAACGGTTCACGGCAGAGTGGTATGTTCCGATCGGGCAGGGCCGTGGCCCCGATAAAAACAAACAATTCATTTTCAAAGCAGCAGCGAAATATGGATTTCTCGGCCGTTATTCAGATAAGACCATATTGTCGCCCTTCGAGCGATTCCAGCTTGGAGATGCGGGACTAAGTAATAACTACGGTCTGCTAGGGTATGATATTGTAGCGCACAGAGGCTATCCTGTATATGACAATTCTAATCCTAAAATTAACCCGGACAAAAGCAACGCAAGTGAGTTTTTTACCATCTTCAATAAATACACTCTCGAAATGCGATATCCGCTGAGTACCAGTGCCAGCAGCACTATTTATGCTCTCGGATTTTTTGAGGCAGCAAACGGATGGTATACTTTTAAGGACTATAATCCTTTTAAATTGAGAAGGTCTGTGGGCCTGGGGATGCGTTTCTTCTTACCGATGTTTGGATTGTTAGGGTTCGATTATGGAATAGGATTGGATAGAATAAATGCTACAACAGGACTTAAGGGGGCAGCGAAGTTCACCTTTATGCTTGGACAGGAACCAGAATAACCTTGGCTAAATTTTATAAGTATGAAAAATTCATTAATCACATTTATATCGCTTCTCTTATTTTCAGCAAATGTATTTGCCCAGCGCTATGCAGTAATCGACACGAAGTATATTTTGGAAAAGATTCCGGAATATAAATCGTCGCAGGAAAAGATTGATCAGTTTAGCGCCATGTGGCAACAGGAAATTGATAAACAAGCTGCCGATCTCGACAAGATGTACAAAGACTACGATGCAGAAAAGGTGATGCTGAATGATGATCTCAAAAAAAAGAGAGAGGATCAATTGTTTAACAAGGATAAAGCGCTCCGGGATTTACAAAGAAAGCACTTTGGGTTTGAAGGAGATCTTTTCAAAAAACGAGAGCAACTCATAAAGCCAATACAGGACAGGGTTTATAACGCAATTCAAAAGTTAGCAGCGTCCAAATTATATGATTTTATTTTGGATAAAAGTGAAGGAATTACCGTTATATTTGCCGACCCAAAACTGGACAAGAGCGATGATGTACTTAAAGAACTCGGTGTTAAATAAATGACAAAGCACCAGCTACATGCATCTTAAAATATTATCTTAACCACTTATTAAAAACAAATCTCAAAATAAAAATGAAAAAGTTCGTTACGCTCGTTTTAATCTCTAGTATTTTCTGCGGATTTTCTAATTCCGTAGTCGCTCAAAAAATTGGCTTTATCAGTGCAGATGAAGTAATACAATTGATGCCTGAAGCTGCTGAAGTGCAGAGTCAACTGGATCAGTATCAAAAATCACTTTATCAGAACGCACAGGATAAACAGACGGCATTAAATGAAGCTGTTCAAAAGTTTTATAAGGATTCAGTGACTATGAGTGCGAGCTTGAAAGAAGTAAAAAGAACGGAACTGCAAAAACAGGTTCAGGATCTTAGCGGTGAAGACCAAAAGATTCAAAATCAGTTCGACCAAAAGAGACAAGAACTTTCAATGCCAATTCAAAAGAAATTGCAAACCGCAATTGAAGATGTAGCAAAGGAAAATGGATATACTTACGTATTGCCAAGAGAAGCATTAATCGTGATGCCTCCCGCAAACGACATTGCGCCCTTGGTAAGGAAGAAACTCGGGCTGAAGGAACCAACGAAGCCTGGAGTAGGTATCAAATAATTTCTTTAAAAAGAATAAACAAGCCATCCAAAATCGGGTGGCTTGTTTATTTTTGGGATATGGATAAACTATCTCCAATTGGTGTTTTTGATTCTGGCTATGGCGGCTTGACTGTCTTGAGAGAAATTGTAAAGATTTTACCTGCTTACGACTACGTTTACCTTGGAGATAACGCCCGTGCGCCTTATGGGTCACGGTCTTTTGCTTCAGTCTATGAATATACACTTCAATCCGTAAAATGGTTATTACAACAGGGATGCCCCCTGGTGATTTTAGCTTGCAACACAGCGTCTGCAAAGGCTTTGCGGACAATACAACAATTGGATCTGCCTGAAATAGGCCCGAATAAAAGAGTGTTAGGAGTAATAAGGCCCACTGTAGAAATTATTGGAAATTACAGTGCATCTGGCCATATAGGAATCCTCGGTACAAAGGGAACCGTTCAGTCAGAATCATACGTCATAGAGATAGAGAAATTCTTCCCCGGAACAACGATCTACCAACATGCATGTCCTCTCTGGGTGCCGCTTGTAGAAAATAATGAACACGAGTCTGCGGGTGCTGACTATTTCGTAAAAAAGGATTTGGATGAACTGCTGGGTCGCTCAGACAAGATCGACACAGTGCTATTGGCATGTACACACTATCCGTTACTGATGAATACCATTGAAAAATTTGCACCGGCGAGTTTGAAAATAATTGCGCAGGGCGAAATAGTCGCAGAGAGTTTGAAAAACTACCTATTCCGACATCCTGAAATAGAATCAATGTGTAGTAAGAATGGTTCCACCAGGTTCTTTACTACTGACTCCCCTGACGACTTTGACCGCCACTCTGCTGTTTTCTTCAACAAAGCTGTGAATTCTGAGCACGTTGACCTGTTGCCCCAGCAGATGGCCTGCTAAAATAGGCAGAAGATTTTCATAAAGGCACCTG
>JBDSGZ010000043.1:0-8575 GCA_039918735.1 Ginsengibacter sp. | reverse complement strand
AAGGGTGAGAAGCACAAAGCAAAAAGTAATAATAACTGGTGAAGGAGTCGCCGGGCAATTATTAAGTGATAGTGGTAACGATGATTATTCTAAACAGATGGATATACCTGATATACTTTCATACATACAAAGCAAAACGGAACTTACCAGGGATACTATTTTACAAATTATAAGAAAATCA
Organism: Ginsengibacter sp.; assembly: GCA_039918735.1. Classification (GTDB taxonomy): domain Bacteria; phylum Bacteroidota; class Bacteroidia; order Chitinophagales; family Chitinophagaceae; genus Ginsengibacter. Next base: position 8,394 of record JBDSGZ010000043.1, on the reverse strand, counting down.
GGGAGATTAAATGAACTGCTGTTGAATCCTCAAATGTTTATGGACAATGCAGTGATTGCGATAAGAGACAGGCTCAATTACTTAATGATTGATGGAATTAAATATGAAAAAATTGGAAGCAGGTTTTATGAGATGTGTTTATTTGATGACAGTGATTTAGAAATCTATGTTGACCAGTTTACGCATACCGTTTCAGTACCTGGTAAAACTATTTATGAAAATTATATTCCTCTCGATTCAAAAGTAGAAAGTGATTTTGCAAGAGATTGTGAAACAAGTACGAACATTGAGTTTTACTTTAAGTTGCCGTATTGGTTTGAAATCACAACACCTATCGGCAAGTACAAACCAGACTGGGCAGTAGTTTTTCAGGGAGAAAGAAAAATTTATTTTATTGCAGAAACAAAAAGCGAAGGTCAGGAATTAAGAGGCAGTGAAGCAATGAAGATAAAATGTGGGGAGGCTCATTTCAAAGAATTTAAAGAGGTCGAATTTAAAAAAGTGACTAAGGTTATAGATTTGGGATAACCAAGCTTTACGAAATTTAAAGCAGACGTTTACCCGCCGGATTCCCAAGGTAAAAAAAATTACATACAGGAAATAAATTACCCCCACAGAACCTCATGCTGATAATTGGTCACATCAAGCGGGATTTATGTTATATATACAAAGATGGCTAAAGTATCGAAAGATAATTGGCATTGTTTTGTCTTGATATTTCTAATTCAAAATACATTCCTAAATGAAAAACATTGGATCTCTCCTGCTGGTCTTTTTGATTCTTCCAGCTTTTGTTACTGCACAACAACAGAAAGACCCTGTAATCACAGCAATTGTTCATGAAGGCAATGATAACTCTCACCTCGAAGAATTAGCTCACGATTTATTGGATAGGATAGGGCCAAGACTTGTGGGCTCTCCAAAAATGAAACAAGCGCACGATTGGGCAATATCGAAATATAGAGAGTGGGGAATTCCTGCACATAATGAAAAGTGGGGTGAATGGCGGGGTTGGGAAAGAGGAATCACTCATATCGATATGGTTTCACCATGGATAAAATCGTTGGAGGGAACTCAACTTGCATGGAGTCCTTCCACGAATGGCAAGAGCGTTACAGCACCTGTTGTTATTCTCACTGACGCTCCGGATTCTAATTCCTTCCAGGAATGGCTGCCATCAGTGAAGGGAAAGTTTGTAATGATTTCCATGAATCAACCGACTGGCCGGCCGGATTACAACTGGACTGAATTTGGTACAAAAAACTCGATAGCAAAGATGCAGCGCAACAGGGATTCTATAACCACGGCTTGGGGAAAAAGGATGATTAATTCAGGATACAATATCATCACCTTGACGGATGCACTTGAAAAAGCGGGAGCGGTTGGTATTATCACCAACAATTGGTCAAACGGATTTGGAGTTGATAAAATCTTCTCCGCATACACCAAAAAAATACCAACGTTAGATATAGCGCTTGAAGATTATGGATTGCTATACAGGCTCGCAGAAGACGGTACTTCACCAAAGTTCAGTGTTTTCGTGGAATCCAAAGAGTTGGGCATGGTACCTACATTCAACACCATTGCTGAAATAAAAGGATCAACCAAACCAGATGAATATGTTGTACTCTCGGCGCACTTCGATTCCTGGGATGGGGCTACAGGCGCAACTGACAACGGCACAGGCACGATCACAATGATGGAAGCAATGCGGATTTTAAAAAAAGTTTATCCAAACCCCAAAAGAACAATTCTTGTGGGCCACTGGGGAAGCGAAGAGCAAGGCCTGAATGGATCACGGGCTTTTGTAGAAGACCATCCTGAGATTGTGAAAAATATACAAGCTGTTTTCAACCAGGACAATGGAACCGGTCGCGTGGTGGAAATCCAGGGGCAAGGTTTTCTCAATTCGTATGAATATATAGAACGATGGCTTTCTTCAGTTCCTGATAGTATTCGCAACCAGATCGCAACTTCTTTTCCGGGAGTTCCGGGCAGCGGCGGATCGGACTTTGCATCTTTCGTCGCAGCAGGAGCACCTGCCTTTTCATTGAGCTCTCTTAGCTGGTTGTATGGGATCTACACGTGGCATACCAACCGGGATACCTATGACAAAATAGTTTTTGATGATGTACGAAACAACGCAATACTAACGGCCATCTTAGCCTACATGGCTTCAGAAGATCCGGAAACTACTTCAAGAATAAAGGCTGTACTGCCAATTGATCAAAAAACGGGTGAACCTGCAAAATGGCCGGAACAAAGATCACCAACGAGGGAAGGACACGGAAGGAGGTAGGATTACATCAAGTTGATAAAAAAGATTGGATAAAACCGCTAGCTGCTTTCATGCTTTAGTAATGAAAAGAGGAATTCTTTTATTTTATTTTGCAATCAGTTTATCAACGTCAACTTTAGCCATACTTTTTATTGCTGCCAAAATATGATTTGAGTCGAAGCCAGCTTCATCATACAATTGCTGAGGGCTTCCGTGCTCAATGATTTGGTCAGGAATTCCCATAATATTTACCTGTGCCTGGTAATGGTGCTCGGCCATAAATTCGAGTATAGCGGAACCGAACCCGCCTTTGACTGTTCCATCTTCTACCGTGATAATCTTCGCGTATTTATGAAACACTTCATGCAACAGGGCTTCGTCGAGTGGCTTTACGAAACGCATATCATAATGCCCCACCTTTATACCTTCTCTTGCTGCATCATTAATCGCTGAGGCGGCAAAATTCCCGGGATGGCCATAACTTAAGATAGCAATTTCATCTCCCTCCTTTAATTTTCTGCCTGTACCAATCGTTATCTCTTTCATCTCATTTCGCCACTCAGCTTTCACTGCCGCTCCCCTGGGATATCGAATTACAAAGGGACTGGTGGTTGATTCCAACTGAGCTGTGTACATCAGGTTGCGCAACTCACTTTCATTCATGGGAGCGCTGACGATCATATTTGGGATGCATCTCATGTAGGCGATATCGTATGCTCCATGGTGGGTTGGCCCATCTTCTCCGACAAGGCCTGCCCTGTCAAGACAAAAGACAACAGGTAAATTTTGTATCGCAACATCATGAATTACCTGGTCATAGGACCGTTGCATAAACGATGAATAAATATTACAAAACACACGCATTCCCTGCGTGGCAAGCCCTGCGCTGAGTGTTACCGCATGTTGTTCACAAATTCCAACATCAAAAGCCCGCTCGGGCATTTTCTCCATCATGAATTTGAGAGAACAGCCGCTGGGCATTGCCGGTGTTACACCCATAATTGCCTTGTTCTTTTCTGCAAGCTCGATAATTGTATGTCCAAAAACATCCTGGTATTTTGGAGGCTGTGGAATATCAAATTTCTTCTTGTAAATTTCCCCGGTGATCTTATCAAACAAGCCTGGTGCATGCCAAACAGTTTGATCTTTTTCTGCCAGATCATAACCCTTGCCCTTTACAGTTTTGATGTGCAAAAGCTTTGGGCCGGGAATGTCTTTTATATCTCTTAAAGTATCTACCAGTTTAGTGATATTGTGGCCGTCGATAGGTCCGAAATATCTCAGGTTCAAGGCCTCAAAAAGATTGCTGCTATTGCTTAAAATCCCTTTTAGCCCCGCTTCTAATTTTGAAACAAGTTTCCGTGAGAATCTTTTTGCGGGAAGTTTTCCGAGGGCTTTCCAAAAATCATCTCGAAGCTTGTTATATGTCTGTGAAGTCGTAATATCTGTAAGGTATTCTTTGAGCGCACCTACATTAGGATCGATGCTCATGCAATTGTCATTCAAGATAATCAGCAGGTTACTTTTTTCGATTCCTGCATGATTCAGTGCTTCGAAAGCCATTCCTGCCGTCATGGCACCGTCTCCGATAATTGCAACATGCTGCCGGTCAACTTCTCCCTTATAATGGGAAGCCATGGCCATACCCAGCGCCGCAGAAATAGAGGTTGATGAATGACCCACCCCGAAAGCGTCATATTCGCTTTCTGTTCGTTTAGGGAATCCGCTCAGCCCTTTATACTTCCTGTTTGATACAAAATTTTCGCGCCGGCCAGTCAATATTTTATGACCGTAAGCCTGGTGACCCACGTCCCAAACTAACTGATCATAAGGAGTATTAAAAACGTAATGGAGTGCAACAGTTAATTCAACCACACCAAGACTTGCGCCGAAATGTCCACCGTGTACACTAACCACGTCAACAATATATTGTCTTAATTCCTCGCTTAACTGGTGAAGTTCAGCCCGGTCGAGCTTCTTTAAATCTAAAGGAGAATTGATTGTTGAGAGTAAAGGTCCGGGACTTATATCCATCGTTTGAGATTATTTATAAAATTACGACTTTACTCAAATTAAATATTTAGCCTTTTAGTTAGCCTATTCAATTTAAAGAAAATAAAACTATCGCTATTACATCGCGGCGAAAATGATTTTTTTAATATAGTTAAAAACTATTCCAAAAACCCGCACGCCATACTATGGATTTTTCTTTGGGTGTCCCTTCGTTTTTAAATCTTTTGAATTAGAGGGCAATTTTTTCTTACCATCGTCTCCCTGCAGAGATGAACTTACGTGCGACGCTCTCAACGGGTTACGTATTTTCCCTTTTGCCTTTTCTTTAAGTTTAGGATCACTGCTCGGTAAAGCTTGCGCCTGCTGGCGAGACTTTTTTGCAGTATTCTCCGCAAGCCTGGCTTTTACTGATGGACTCAGAAATGCGGTGGCATGTTTACTGCTGGCATACTGTGCGCTTGAAGTTAGACCCAGCATCAGGCATGAACTGAAAAGCAGCCATACGATTTTATTTTTCAAAATGATCATAATCAATCTATTTAACGCTTACAAGAACATTGATTTTTCCAACATCGGTTCCTGAATACGACTCAAGTGCCTTGCCAAGTACCTGTCCCACTTTCACTTTGTCGAGATCGGCTTTCATGGCCACGCCCGGAGTTGAAGAAGTTACCAAAAGATCACCTCTCTTAATGAGTCCTCCTTCCAGGGAAACTTTGGTAGGTAATACACCAATTATTCCCATGGGAACCATTAAATCCAACGCATCTTGTTCTGCATTTTTTTCAGTAAGTAACACACCCGGCTTCGTTGCATATACTCCGGCAATAAGGTTGGAATAAGTTTTTGAAGACTTTTCCAAGGTTCTGTCAGAAGATTGCGAAATAATTAAAACATCACCTGGCTCATATTGTTTAGCATTTCCTTCAACATCGAAATATTCTGCAATATCAGCGCCGCCCATCTGGGTACCGCCATTGAAGAACCCTTTGCCGGTATTGTCGATTCTTGCAACGTTGCTATTGTTCGCCCGGAATACTGCGGTGTTACCAGGGTCCGATCCCTCGAGTTCTGCAACTAGCGCTGTACCGTTAGCGGCTCCCCATGAATTGGCAAGTGCAAGAACCCCTATTCCATTATTTGAAGTATTGAATCCGCGAACCGCTGCATAGGTTCCGTCATTTCTGCCAACAATTGCACTAGCCGAACTGCTAATCGTGAAACCTAATATTCCTTCACCTCCAGCATTGTTGATACCGAGAATCCCTGTACCATAAACATCGTTCCCGATTCCCAAAATTCCGTTTCCATAATTTGCAATCGCTGTGAGCCCATTACCGTAACCGGCATTTGAAGAAAAACCAGCATCACTAAAACTATTGGGATTTGAAATATCAAATTGCGCGGCTACACCATCCTTGCTTGTTGCAAATACTCCCGTTCCACCAGTGCTGCCGGCATAAACCCCTGTGCCTCCATCGGAAAATCCATTTACGCCCGTCCCGGACGGAGAAGTTCCATAAACTCCTGTTCCCCCGCCTGCGTGCGATCCCCATATACCATAGCCACTTGTTTGTGTGCCGCTGTTGATTCCTCGCACCGCTGATGAGGTTGCACCTGGTGTGGTAGAGGAAATTTGTCCCAATACGCCAAATGCATTTGGATTCATGCTCGAATTATTCCCCTCAATACCAGATCCTGTTCCCTGGTTGGTGACAGAAAACAGGTTCGTAGCAGAAGAAATAGAAGAACTATAGGGAATCGAGAAAGCCCCTGCAATATCTGCAGCGGGACTCCATTGAGAACCGTCGAATTTAAGTACCTGCCCTAAGACCGGGGCAGTATTTCCAAGAGCAATACCTTTAAGTTTGGCCACCCCCGGGTTGGGAAATGAGCCGCTCAAATCACCGCTGGCAGTACCGCTTGGAGGTAAAGTCGTTGGAATAACGCCTCCGGCAAGTTTGGCTGCTGTCACTGATCCATCGGTAATAGTTGAAGTAGTTACGACATTTGTCGATAAAGAAGGGTTAGGATATGTTCCGCTTAAGACACCTCCTGCGCTTCCGCCTGGAGGTAAAGTAGTTGGAATAACTCCCACCGCAATTTTAGCTGCGGTAACAGATCCATCCATCAATTTTTGCGTATTTATAACATTGTCAGCCACGGACGGGTTTGGATAAACGCCGCTCAAATCGCCCCCAGCAGGACCGGTTACTTTTTTGGAGAGAACACCATTAGCCAATTTAGCAGACGTGATGGAGCTATCAGCTAAATTATAATTGGTAATCACTTGCGCTCCAATTGCAGGATTGGGATAAAAGCCTGTTAATGATCCGCCGGCATTGCCGCTCGGAGGCAGCGTAGTCGGAATCAGACCCGGTGCTAATTTAGTAGCTATTATTGAACCATCTACAACATTCGCTGTTTTCACTACATTCGAACCTAAGGTCGGTGATGGGTACGTCCCGGTTAAATCACCACTTGCTGTTCCGCCCGGAGGTAGATTTATCGGAATTACTCCCGCCGCCAATTTAGCTGCAGTTATGCTTCCGTCCGCTACGTTGCCTGTTTTCACAACGTTTGAACCAAGGGTCGGAGCTGGATAAGTTCCTGTAAGATCACCACTTGCTGTTCCAACCGGAGGCAGATTTGTCGGAATTACTCCCGCCGCCAATTTAGCACCAGTTATGCTTCCGTCCGCTACGTTGCCTGTGTTCACAACGTTTGAACCAAGGGTTGGAGCCGGATACGTTCCTGTAAGATCACCACTTGCCGTTCCAACCGGAGGCAGATTTGTCGGAATTACTCCCGCCGCTAATTTAGCAGCAGTTATGGAACCATCTGCTACGTTGCGGGTTTTCACAACGTTTGAGCCAAGGGTTGGAGCCGGATAAGTTCCTGTAAGATCGCCACTTGCATTGCCGCTAGGAGGCAGGTTTGTCGGGATTACCCCTGTAGCTAGCTTAGTAACAGTGATGGCTGCGTCCGCCACATTGATTGTTTTCACAACGTTTGAGCCCAACGTCGGCGCAGGATAGCTTCCCACCAAATCACCACTTGCTGCTCCGCTTGGAGGAAGTGTTGTCGGGATCAGCCCCGGAGCTAACTTAGAAGCAGTGACAGCACCTTCTTGAATATTCGGAGTGTGAACTGCGCTTTTACTTATTTTAGCATTTGTAACCGCGTTATTTACGATTTGTAAGCTTGGATAAATTCCAGATATGTCTCCTGTCGCAGGTTGGTTATTGAATTTCGATATAACGCCGGGAGCAATTTTCGCTGCAGTAATGGTGCTGTCAGCCAGGTTATAGTTGGTTATTACATTGTATCCAATTTGAGGATCCGGATAGCTGCCTGATAAACTGCCTCCTGCAGTTCCTATTGGCTTTGCTGTCTCAGCCGAAAAAGCAAATGGCACGCTTAAAAGTTTTGAGGAGCCCATGTCCATGAAGTTATTGTCATTCCACACAGAAATTTCCACCTGTAAAAATTTATCTACTCCGTCCGCCCAGTTCACATCTTTAATTGTACTAATTGTATTGGTGGCACCGCTACTACCAACCGCCACGACGAACATTCCAAAACGGTCCGTCTTAATTTTCCGTGTTTCCTGGTATACTATTGTACCCTTAGGATTAACAGTATGTACAGAAAGCCGCAGGTTAATGTCCTGATTAGATAAAGTAGTACCGGTTGAATTGCGGGCTATTCCCTGGTAATTTATCTGGCCGGGAACCTGGCCTATGGCAATGGCCGATAAGAGTAAGCAAAATGCAACAACCATTAATTGTTTCATAGAATATGGATTTTAGAATTTAGGCTTAAAGACTTAAAACTTGACAATTTTATAAACGGCCGGTTGTGATTCGTATAATCCGGAACCCGGAATTTTTCTTTGCAGGTAGAGCGTGTACTCTCCCTGGGCGAAATGTTTCACATTAATCTTCTCAATGTGACCGTATCCGTAAATAACGATTTCCTTCGAATACACAACCTGTCCCTTGCTGTTTGACAACTGAATTGAAATGGTGCCGGTTATGTTTTGAAGAAAATCAATTTGTAATATGTCACTTGCCGGATTAGGATATATGCGAATATTATCG
>JBDSGZ010000042.1:0-3086 GCA_039918735.1 Ginsengibacter sp. | reverse complement strand
CAGCAATAAGATTAACGCAAGACGATAGACAATAGCAGTCATTTTGTAGCTGCTATTTTTCATTTATATCGGGTTGCTCTATGGTCTAAAAAAACTTACATATTGGACTTATTTCTGAAGTAGATATACCATTTAATAAAATTGATTCTGTGGTTTTTGGTTAGCCCTCTATGCAGGTCAAGATGATTTTTGAGATGCCCAAAATAGGATTCAATGCCATTGGTAGTTTTGGGAATATTCGGATTACCCAAATAATGAAACATGTTGGGCAATGCTCTTTTCATGGTGAAGAAAGAACGCCTGATCAATCTGTGCTTATACCAATAGCGGCCCGTTTCAGGCTTGTAAGATCTTTCTTTGAGGAAGTCTGTAAATTTAATTTCCCAGTATAATAAAGAGTGTATCCAATAGAGTTTGTCATTTTGTGTTTCAATGCGGTGTATCATCAAGACCAAAGGCCTTAACTCTTTGCCAGCTTCATAGGTGGGATTGGCTGTAAGCCATAGCAGACACATTCTTTGGATATGTACCAGGCATCTCTGCACTATAATATCCGGCATTATTTTTTTGATGGCTTTGAGGGTAGCTTTATGGCCGTCACAGGTAATGCTGGCTATCTGTAGACCCAGATTTAGCAGATTGGTCAAATCTTCTTTTATCTCTTCATATCGCTCCGCATCAGAAAAACGAAACAGTTGGGTATAACTGATCAAATCATCCTGGTAACAGACTACACAAAACTTTTTAAAGTAAGTGGCATCTACTCTTAAATGAATATTATCATGGTGGATGATAGGAGTTAAAGGAGCACGATTGAGGAAATAATAGAAGGTCTTTTGAAGCGTATCTTTTGATATTCTGCTATCTCTTTGAAGCGTTTTGTAAGTCTGTCTTTCCAGCACCCATTTACGGAACCATATAAACCGGTTTTGGATGCGTTGTAGCGTATCATTGCGGGTAAAAAGGATACCACATTGCTTGCATTTAAATCGTTGCTTACCTGCCCGCATACCCCACCCAATTACCGATAAACTACCACAACCCCAGCAGCGTTTTTTTTAGTTTTTTCATAAAGCAAAAAAAGTTTAGTGAAACCGCTTTCACTAAACTTCCTTCAGAGCCTTACCCTGTAACGATCACAAAGGATTTTACCAACCATTTTTCAGTATTATACCTAAATATTCCTGAGATCGAAATTAGCCGACTCATTTTGGAGCATCGAAATAACTAAACTCCAAAGGAAGTCCCACAGCCACAAGTGGTACTTGCGTTAGGATTACTGAATGTGAACCCCCTTGAGTTTAAGCCACCTTCATAATGCACTTCCATATCGGCGAGATAAAGACCATGGGCAGGATCCATAATGCATGGAATACCTTCGATTTCAAAATATTCGTCTTTCTCCGCTTTACCATCAAAATCAAGAATGTAACTCATCCCCGAACAACCGCCGCCTTTAACCCCCACTCTTAAATAGTTGGAAGAGTCAAATCCCGGTTCTTTCATTAATCTCCTGACTTCATTAATTGCGCCGGTAGTGAACCTGACAGGTGTTTTATTAATTGTTTCCATAATTATTTCTGTTTTCAGATACGATTTTGCTCAAAAAAACGTTTTAACCACTCGAAATTTACAATATTTTTCACCTGCAAATTTACAATCCTTCGTACAGGGATTAGCTATTTTTGTAGAAATTATCACAATGTCAACATTTGAAACCATTGTTGTCATACTGATGGGAGTCATTTTCTTGGCTACCATTTGGATGATCACCGAGTTTACAACTCTCAAAAAGGAAATCAAGGAAAAGACCGGGATAGATCCTGAAACGTTGCGCCTGCGACTGCAGGCCTATGAAAGACTGACGATGCTTGCTGAAAGGATTTCTCTTCAAAATTTGCTTTCACGTACGCCCAATGCTGGTTTGTCTTCCAGGCAAATGCAAATGTCATTGATCGATGCTATTAAGCAGGAATACGACTATAACGTCAGCCAACAGGTTTATGTTTCTTCTGAAGTTTGGAAAGCTATCAATAATCTGAAGGAGCAAAACATCTACGTGGTAAATCAGTTAGCCTCCACGCTTCCCTTTAAAGCGTCAGGCATGGATCTTAACAAACAAATCATTGATTTCTTAATCAACAATCCAGCAGCCTCTCTTCACAACGTGGTATTGGATGCGTTAAATTTTGAAGCAAAGAAAATTATGTAATTTCTTTGCTTCTTAATTGAGCATTCATGAAAAAAATTTATACAGACTCCGGTGTAGAAATAAAAAAGCTTTATACCCCTGGTGATCTTACTCATGACCCAAGTCACGAAGCAGGGCCGGGTGAGTTTCCGTTTACCCGGGGAGTGCAGGAAGATATGTACCGCGGCCGGCTCTGGACCATGCGACAGTATTCCGGATTTAGTACTGCCGAGGAAAGCAACAAAAGATATCATTACTTGCTCAGCCAGGGAGTGAGCGGCTTAAGCGTTGCGTTTGATCTTCCTACACAAATTGGTTACGACAGTGACCACGCTCTCTCAGAAGGAGAAGTTGGTAAGGTTGGTGTCGCGATAGATTCCATAGGAGATATGGAGGCATTATTCGAAGGCATTCGCCTGCAGGAAGTATCAACTTCTATGACGATCAACGCAACTTCGTTTATTCTATTGGCGCTTTATGTGGCGTTGGCCAAGAAGCAAGGTGCCGATCTGAGTCAACTTCGCGGGACTGTTCAAAACGATATTTTGAAAGAGTATGCCGCCAGGGGCACCTACATTTATCCACCCAAACCTTCAATGCGCATCATTACTGATATTTTTCAGTGGTGCAGTAAGAATCTTCCCCGGTGGAACACAATTTCTATTTCTGGCTATCATATAAGAGAGGCCGGCAGCACTGCCGTTCAGGAGATCGCATTTACCTTGAGCAATGGAAAAGAATACGTGCAAGCTGCGAAGGATAAAGGTCTTGATGTAAATGTTTTTGGAAAACGCCTTTCGTTTTTTTTTAATTCGCACAACAATCTCTTCGAGGAAGTAGCTAAATTCAGAGCCGCCCGGAGAATGTGGGCACACATCATGAAGGACGCAGGCGC
>JBDSGZ010000041.1:0-6235 GCA_039918735.1 Ginsengibacter sp. | reverse complement strand
AAGAATTCTGCCTGGGGATAAGGTAGGAGTCGAAATGAGTCCTTACGATCTTTCAAGAGGGCGTATCATATTTAGGTATAAATAAAAAAGCTTAACAAAAGCTTAATAAAATCGGTAGTCATGAAAGTAAGGGCAGCAATAAAAAAAAGAAGTGTTGATTGCAAGATTGTTCGCAGAAAGGGCGTCTTGTTTGTGATCAATAAGAAGAATCCCCGCTTTAAACAAAGGCAGGGGTAAATAGAGGTTGAAGATTCCTGGCTCTTTGCAGTGCGGGGTCTTGATAATGTTTAAATTTAAAAATAAAAATTTCAAAGTTATATGGCTCGTATTGCCGGTATAGATTTACCAAAAAACAAAAGAGGAATTATAGGGCTTACTTATATATATGGTATAGGCCCTTCAACAGCCAAATATATTTTAGATAAGTCAAGTGTAGGTTACGACAAGAAGGTAAATGAATGGAGTGATGAAGAGCAAACGGCTATCAGGAACGTGATTAGTTCAGAATTTAAAACTGAAGGTGCATTGCGTAGTGAAACCCAGACCAACATAAAGCGGCTGCTTGATATTGCATGCTATCGTGGATTGAGGCATCGGAAAGGTTTGCCGCTTCGTGGTCAGCGTACCCGGACAAACAGCCGGACGCGTAAAGGAAAACGTAAGACAGTTGCGGGTAAAAAGAAGGCACCTAAGAAATAATCTATTAGTTATTCATGATGGATAACAGAAGATAAAAGGCTTGTATTATTTGAATCAGCACCAGATATCCAAAAGCCGGAAGGAGGGTTGGTTCAAGCCTGGAAGCTACCAGGACAACAATTAAATTTAAAGATTACCTATCAGATCAAACTATGGCAAAAGCTACTAATCAAAAAGCAGGAGGTGCAAAAGCCTCATCAAGAAAAAGAGTTGTAAAAGTTGAAAATTACGGAGATGCACACATTGTTGCAAGTTTCAACAACATCATTATAAGTCTGACAAATAAGCAAGGCCAGGTGGTTGCATGGTCATCGGCCGGGAAGATGGGCTTCAGGGGTTCCAAAAAGAACACCCCCTATGCAGCTCAAATGGCCGCTGCAGATGCGGCGAAAGTTGCCTTGGAGTCTGGTTTAAAACGTGTCGACGTTTACGTGAGAGGACCGGGTTCCGGAAGAGAAGGTGCAATAAGATCTTTGTCTCAGTCTGGCATAGAAATCGTCATGATTAAAGACGTAACTCCTTTGCCTCACAATGGCTGCAGGCCTCCCAAAAAGAGAAGAGTTTAGGATTGAAGAATAGTTAGGAGTCTCAGATACGATGATTACATAAGTCGCTTCTTTCACTCCACAACATACATATTTAATAACGGGTGTATCATTGATTTTTGATTTTTAATAATGATACACCGGCACTAAAAAATCAATAATAATTATGGCTCGCTACACAGGACCAAAAACAAAAATTTCCAGAATTTTCGGAGAACCAATTACAGGAAACGGGAAGTGGCTGACAAAAAACAGCAATCCTCCCGGTATGCATGGTGCAGCCCGCAAGCGCAAAAGTCTTGGCGAGTATGCCCTGCAACTTCGTGAAAAGCAAAAGGCAAAGTACACCTATGGAGTGTTAGAAAAACAATTCCGTAATACATTCAACGAGGCATCACGCCGCAAAGGTGTTACGGGTGAAAATCTTATTAAATTATTAGAAGCACGTCTTGACAATACCGTGTACCGCATGGGTATTGCGCCAAGTCGCCAGGCTGCAAGGCAACTTGTTTCACACAAGCACATCCTTGTAAACGATACCGTCGTCAATATTCCTTCTTTCTCGCTGACACCTGGTGATACAGTGAGTCTGAAAGACAAAGCGGCTGGAAATACTTCTATCACCGGCAACCTACGGCCAAAGAATCCAAAGTTTAATTGGCTTGATTGGAGCGAAGGTGATATGCATGGCACTTTTATTACTTATCCCGAAAGAGAAAGTGTTCCTGAGAATATTAAAGAGCAGCTTATCGTGGAATTATACAGTAAGTAACTTTTAATACTTACTGAATCCCGGTTACTTCAAAAAGTTCATTCATTCAAAACGACGGGTTTAAAAAGCCCGGTTCAAAAAACCAAAAACAAAATAAAAAATGGCCATTTTAAATTTTGTACAACCAGATAAAATCGTTCTTCAGAAAAGTACTGATTTTGAAGCCCAATTCGAGTTCCGACCATTGGAACCTGGGTATGGTGTAACCATTGGCAACGCTTTGCGCAGAGTGTTGTTGAATTCTTTAGAAGGTTACGCGATCGTTGGAATCAGCATTGCCGGAGCAGATCACGAGTTTGCTACGATCAAGGGTATTACTGAAGACGTTACAGAAATAATTCTCAATCTTAAGCAGGTTCGGTTCAAGAGGAAAACAGACCAGGACTCAGGAACCGAAAAAGTTTCACTTTCATTAAAGAATAAATCTGAATTCACGGCTGGAATGATTGGGGATGCGTCTCCTTCATATGAAGTCATGAATCCTGAGTTATTGATTTGTACAATGGATTCTTCCGCGAAGCTTGATATAGAAATTACGATCGGCAAAGGCCGTGGTTATGTGCCTGCAGAAGAAAGCAAAGAAAAAAGCTCTCATTTTGGATATATACCAGTTGATGCCATTTACACTCCGATTAAAAATGTAAAATACAGTATCGAGAATACCCGGGTTGAACAAAGAACTGACTTTGAAAAGCTGGTAATGGATGTTATTACCGATGGCACAATTCATCCTGAAGAAGCGGTGAAGCAGGCTTCGAGAATTCTGATCCAGCATTTGATGATCATCACTGATGAGAACATCACTTTTGACAATAAAGAGGAAAAGAAAGAAGATCTCGTAGATGAACAAACGCTTCAACTGCGTAAGGTGTTAAAGACTCCTTTGGAAGATCTTGATCTCTCAGTGCGGGCCTTCAATTGTCTGAAAGCTGCTAAGATCAATTCTTTAAGCGAACTGGTACAATACGAGCAGGAAGACTTGATGAAATTCAGAAACTTTGGTCAGAAATCTTTGAGTGAAATTGAGCAGGTGTTGAATGAAAGAGGACTTGGATTTGGAATGGATTTAAGCAAGCTGAAGCTTGATGATGAATAATTTCATTTGAGTTTATAGTAAAACCAAGATGAGCATGGTTGGAAGAATTTTAAAACACATCCTGTAATTCCTGACACGGTACAGGGTTTCATAAATTTCCCAATTCTTTTGGGATCAAAAGTCAAATAAAAATAACATGCGTCACGGAAACAAAAACAATAATTTAAGCAGAACGGCGAGTCATAGAAAAGCCTTGCTAAGTAATCTTGCCTGCCAGCTATTCATGCACAAAAGAATCGTTACAACATTGGCAAAGGCAAAAGCACTCAGGCCTTATGTTGAACCCCTGATCACCAAATCGAAAGACAATACTACCCACCATCGCAGGCTGGTTTTTAGCCATTTGAATGATAAGGAGGCGGTGAAAGAACTTTTTGATGTGATCAGTGCAAAAATATCTTCCCGTCCCGGCGGTTACACCCGTGTAATAAAATTAGGTAAAAGAACAGGTGATGCAGCGGAGCTTGCAATGATCGAGCTTGTGGATTACAATGAAATTTACGGTAAAGGTATCGGCGAGGCGGAAACCGCCACCAAGCGGACACGTAGAGCAGGCAGAAGAAAGGGATCAGCGGCGGAAGCGGATACAAAACAAGCTCCTGAAACTTCTTCAGTCGCTGAGGTAAAGGAAGAGCCTGTTAAGAGTAAAGCATCCGCGAAAAAGGGGGATGATCTCACAAAAGTGGAAGGCATTGGCCCAAAGGCAGCGGAAGCTTTACAGGAAGCAGGCATACAAACTTTTGCTGAATTAGCTGGAAAAACTCCGGAAGAACTAATGGATATTCTTGAAAAATCGGAAGGTCATTTCAATGCATTGGATGCTACTACCTGGCCTCAGCAGGCTGAGTTGGCAGCCGCAGAAAAATGGGACGAGTTGAAGGAACTACAGGATAAATTGATGGGTGGGAAAGAAGTTTAATGAACAATCTTAGTTATATAAAAAATGAATGTCCCTCTAATGGGACATTTTTTTTATCACTTTTGTCAACAAAAATTTTAGCCATCATTGTTAGCAAATAATCGTTT
The DNA here is from genome assembly GCA_039918735.1 of Ginsengibacter sp. GTDB lineage: Bacteria > Bacteroidota > Bacteroidia > Chitinophagales > Chitinophagaceae > Ginsengibacter. The sequence goes on along the minus strand of JBDSGZ010000041.1, from coordinate 2,097 downwards.
TATCCGCAACATTTTTAATCACATTTTCTTTTCTTTGCAAAACCTTTTAAATGTCTGAACTACAAACTTCACACGCTGCGATTTTAATTTTAGAAGACGGAAATATTTTCCATGGAAGAGCTTTTGGGAAAAAGGGTACCACTACAGGAGAGATTTGCTTCAATACAGGTATGACCGGCTACCAGGAGGTTTTCACTGATCCAAGTTACTACGGACAGATCGTGATCATGAACAATGTTCACCTGGGGAATTATGGAATCAGGAAAGAAGATGTTGAAAGTGGCTCAGTAAAAGTGAAAGGAATTATTGGTAGAAATCTCGAGAAGCAATACTCGCGTTTCGCTGCGGACGACTCGCTGCAAGAGTATTTGGAAAAGCAAAATATTGTTGCCATCGATGGTATAGACACGAGAGCATTGGTCACCCATGTAAGAAGCGATGGTGCAATGAACTGTATCATTTCCTCCGAAATCACTGATGAAAAAGAGCTTAAGAAAATGCTTGGCGAAGTTCCTTCAATGAAAGGACTTGAGCTTGCTTCTAAAGTTTCTACTGTGGAGAATTATGTGCTGGGAGATGAAGGGAGTGACGTCCGGATAGCAGTGCTTGATTATGGGGTTAAGATCAATATTTTGAAATGTCTTGTCGAAAGAGGCGCGTATGTAAAAGTATTCAAAGCAGAAACTGAATTTGAAGAACTGGAGAAATTTGAGCCTGATGGATATTTCATTAGCAATGGTCCCGGGGATCCTCAGCCAATGGAATATGCGGTAAAGACTATCAAAAAAATTCTTGATTCAAAAAAGCCCTTTTTTGGAATTTGCCTGGGACAACAATTACTCGCTTTGTCTATTGGTGTGCCCACTTTTAAAATGCATCATGGCCACAGAGGATTGAATCATCCCGTAAAGAATGTGATAACAGGCCGCTGTGAAATAACAACACAAAACCATGGCTTTGGAGTAGATGCGGATGCTGTTAGAGCAAATAAGAATATTGAGATAACTCACGTCAATCTTAACGATCACTCGATTGAGGGTATCAGGCTGAAGGACCGTCCGGCGTTCTCTGTTCAATACCATCCTGAATCTTCGCCGGGCCCTCATGATAGCAGGTACTTATTCGATCAGTTTTTTGGAATGATTCATGAGAGTGAACAAGAGAGCGTATCTTAGAGGACATTCAAAAACGAAAAAGAGTAACGATGAAAATTGCGATTATAAATGGACCAAATTTGAACTTATTAGGTACGAGAGAGCCGGACATCTATGGCAATGAAACTTTTGAACAATACTTTAATAAGATCAGGAAGAAATATGAGAATATAGACTTTGATTATTTTCAAAGCAATGTGGAAGGAGAACTGATCAATGAGATTCAGAACTCTGCGGAAAGAATGGATGGAATTATTTTAAATGCCGGAGCATACACTCATACTTCTATCGCAATCGGAGATGCCGTTGCAGCAGTAAAGGTTCCTGTAGTTGAAGTGCACATTTCCAATATTGAAGCCCGGGAGGAATTCCGGAAATATTCTCACATCACTGCGAAATGTTCAGGAACCATTTTTGGTTTTGGATTAAAAGGTTACATGCTTGCTGTCGAATCTTTTTTGAATAAATGATCAAAGCTTCATTTTCTTAATTAGCCCTTTCACTTCCTTCTGATATTCATCAAGCTCTTTTAATTTATCCTGTATAAATTGGTTGTCTTCAAGCCGGCCCATCACCACATCCATTTCCTTTTTGTTTTCATAAACCATCTTGCGAAATGGATTCTTATAATCTTTAGCCCGCGATTCATAAATACCATCGCTCATCCACTTCCTGGTAACAATAGATCTTTCGAGTAAGGCTTTGAAAACTTCGGAAGAGAATTGTCTTGAAGTAATATTCTCTATCTCCAGTAAAGAAGTGTAGGCGTGTATTAATTTGTTGGCGTCAAAATTTTCTCCTTCTTTTTTATAGAACTCATGCACTTGCTGCCAGGTATTTATTTTTTTTGACTTTATGTCTTTCTTCAATTTTTCAACTTCCTCTTCCGGGATAAGCTGACCGCCAGTGTTGAGCCAGGTTGATCTTTCTATTTTTGTTTGAA
>JBDSGZ010000040.1:0-7152 GCA_039918735.1 Ginsengibacter sp. | reverse complement strand
CGGAAGCATTTGCCAGGGCAGCTAAATCTGGAAATGATTTGATAAAGTTCTCGTAAAATCTGAGTCCCTGGTCCACCCGGGTTTGTTGGAGCATTATTTCGCTGATCCAAATCTTGTAAGGGTCTTTCTCGCCTTTCCAGGGCATTTTTCTCGTGTTATCTTCCAAGTTCCAAGAGAGCAGGGTTTCAGTAAAAAATTTCTTATTCTTCATCGATATTTTGCAAACATACTACAGGGGACAAATACACAGAATTCGGTTCATAAATTATTCAGAATGAATTAAGATAAAAGATTTATTAAATTTGTATAAACCTGCTTTAAACATCGTTTTTTTGGGAAGTTATCTTATCATTCTTTTTCAAAATCATTAAAATGAGAAAAGCCGATCTAATTAACCAAATTTCAGAAAAAACGGGAATTCCTAAAGTTGATGTTCTTGTTACTTTAGAAACGCTGTTTAAAGAAGTTAAGGAATCTCTTGCGCAGGGTGAAAATATATATATAAGGGGCTTTGGCAGTTTTATTACAAAAAAGAGAGCAGCCAAGATTGGACGCAATATCAAGAAAAATATTGCAGTAAACATTCCTGAACACCACATTCCCGCCTTCAAACCTGCCAAAGAGTTTGTACAGGACATCAGGAGCAGGAATTTTGACAAGAAAAAATGAATAGTCTTACCTTCGCAGCTCGGGGGAAAAAAGGCCCGTATTAAGATTTGAATAAAAGAATATTATTAGGCTCCGTCGGACTTGTTCTTCTGTTTGTGCTCCTTGTTTTTGGAAAAACAGCTCAGAAGAAAGAAGATCACCTGGAGGCCGCATCAGCGAAACCATCGTTTAATATTAGTGAAGTTATTGCCAGCCAAAAGCAAAACCTCACTCCTTTGCAGAGTGAATTTCTCTCTAAGCTGGAAAATAACATCACTCGCGGCGATCTTAAAAAACAGGAGTCTGAGCAATACACCGCTTTGGCTAATTTTTGGAGAGATTCTGCCAAAAATTTTGTGCCTTATGCCTATTATTTGAGCCAGTCTGCTAAATTGGATAATTCCGAAAAAAACCTCACCTTTGCTGCCCGGTTAATTTTAGAGAACATGCGCAGGGAGGAAAATGTGGCGATAAAAACCTGGGAGGCAGAGACTGCAGCTGCCTTATTTCAACAAGCATTAAAGTTGGATCCAACCAATGACGACCTGAAAGTCGGATTAGGAAGCTGTTACATTTATGGACACGGAATGGCTGGTGATCCTGAGCAGACAATGAAGGGAATTCAACAGTTGCTGGAAGTAGTTCGCTCCGATTCCAATAACATGCAGGCCCAAATGGTACTCGGAATAGGTGCGGCGATTTCGGGACAGAATGATAAAGCGATACAGAGATTAAATAAAGTCGTAGCGTTTGATCCGCATAATCTTGAAGCTATATCGTGGTTAGCTGATGCATATGCTTCCGTAGGTGATAAAAGAAATGCGGTGAAGTGGTACGAGCAAAGTAAACACCTGGTGAACAACGCTGAGTTTAGCAAAGAGGTGGATGAAAGAATAAGGGCATTGAACGGTCCTTAATAAAAAGGAGCTTTCGGTGTAGCGACATTATTGAATTGATCCGCAGGTTTCAATTCTATTTTTATTATAAATAATTTAAAAAACACTCACTATGCCTTGTGGTAAAAAGAGAAAACGCCATAAAATCGCTACTCATAAGCGAAAGAAGCGTTTGAGAAAGAACCGACATAAAAAGAAGTAATTTTTCATCGAAGTTCTTTGTTGTTACCTGCTTCCGTTGCATGAACATTTCGCTATTCCTTCCATGTAATTAAGAAATTAATTTAAAGATTTTGAGTTGAATAAGGAACTTATTATAAACGCTGCTCCACAGGCGGTAGAAATAGCCTTACTTGAGGATAAAAAGCTTGTCGAATTGCATAATGAAAATGCAAATGCCAGCTTTGCGGTCGGAGATTTGTACCTCGGGAAAGTTAAGAAGCTGATTCCGGGTCTTAATGCAGCGTTCGTTGATGTCGGTTTTGAAAAAGATGCCTTCTTACACTACACCGATCTGAGTCCGTATGTGCGATCTATTCTAAAATTTACCAACCTTGCAATAAATGACAAGTCTGAACAAGGATTTGATTTTTCTAATTCCAGTATCGAACCGGAAATTGTAAAGACCGGGAAGATTACCGAGGTACTTACCGGAAAACCAAATATTTTAGTTCAGATATTAAAGGAACCCATAGCTGCTAAGGGTCCACGATTAAGTTGCGAGTTATCCTTACCCGGTAGGTTTGTGGTACTCACTCCTTTCAATGATATTATTGCGGTATCGCGAAAAATTCATTCTTCAGAAGAAAGGAAAAGATTGCATAAAATTATTGAGGCGATCAAGCCCAAAAATTTTGGAGTAATCGTGCGAACTGCAGCCGAAGGGAAGCATACAGTTGAACTCCAGGAAGACCTGCTTTCTATTATAACTACCTGGAAAAATATTCAAAAGAATCTTCAGGGAGCTGTTGCTCCATGCAAGATCATGAGCGAGCAGGGAAAGACGAATAGTATTCTCAGAGATTTACTCAGCTCGGATTTCAATAAGATCGTTGTGAATGATAAAAACATCTTTAACGATACAAAAGTTTACCTGCAACGGATCGCTCCTGATAAAACCGATATTCTTTCCTTTCATTCTAACGGCTCACCAATTTTTGAAAGTTATGGTATTACCCGTCAGGTGAAGGCTTCGTTCGGAAAAACTGTGAACCTGCCAAGCGGCGCTTATCTTATTATAGAACATACCGAGGCATTGCATGTGATAGATGTAAACAGTGGCTATAAAAGTGTGGGTAACAACCAGGAGCAAAATGCTCTTGAAACCAATCTCGAAGCGGCCGCAGAAATTTCCCGTCAGCTCAGGTTGAGAGACATTGGGGGTATAATTGTAGTTGACTTCATCGACATGAAGTTGATGGAAAACAAGAAGCGATTGGCAGAGCAAATGGATCAGTATATGCGCCCTGACAGGGCAAAGCATGCGGTATTACCGATCAGTAAATTTGGTCTCATGCAAATTACAAGGCAGCGGATGAAGCCTGAAATGAACATCAATACCCAGGAGGTTTGTCCAAGCTGTGATGGCACTGGCAAGATTTCATCGACACTGGTTTTGGAAGATGAGATTGAAAAGAACCTCAGCTACCTTGTGATGCAAAAACACAAGGGGCTTACCATTGAAGTTCACCCTATATTGTATGCCTACCTTAAAAAAGGGTTTTTTTCAATAAGGCTTAAGTGGAGCATGAAATACAAGCAAAAAATTAAGATTAAATCAAATAGCAACTACCACCTTACCGAATTCCATTTTTATGACCTCAATGATGAGGAAATAAAACTCTGATATAACTCCAATTAATAATTGACGGTTCAATTTCCGGGATTATTCATTATCCCCACAGCGAATAGCTTGAAAAAATGTTTGACATTAATCCGGAACAATTCAGTCACTTTCTTTTTCGGTACTCGCTAATTTCTTTTTGTAATATTTGCTTATGCCCCACATAAACAGTGAAATGAAGGGAGGGATAAAAATTGCATATCGTGGAAAGAAAAGATAGGCTATCACCATCACTACAAAAATGACGGGAACACTCAGAGCCCTGAATGAATAATAGTTGCCTAAAGATTTCGGCAGATTATCTGAAAGTTTTAATCGCCTTTCAAGTTGGAATTTTCTTTTATGCTCACTGAATCTTGGAAGGTTCATGGAATAAAGATAGCGCAAATGTATCCTCGTTTTCCCACTGAGAATGGCTGGTTCCTCAGGTGCTGTCTACCTTTTGGATTAACTTTACAACAGATGAAAACCGCTAAAGAAGTATTGTCCTATCCATTCATTGCGATCATTAAAGTGTACCAGTTGGTACTTTCTCCATGGTTGGGGCCTTCATGTCGTTACACTCCTACTTGTTCCCAGTACGGCATCGAAGCGTTAAGGAAATACGGGCCTTTGAAAGGGAGTTGGCTTACGCTGAAGAGAATAGTTCGCTGCAACCCATGGGGAGGCCATGGGCATGACCCCGTTCCATAAAACGAAAAAGCCGTAATTGAAATAATTACAGCTCATTCTTTAAATATGATTCAATTGATGTCGGGCGTCCTAAGCATTTTCGAAATGCTCGCTGGCTTTTTCCCAGTTTACAAGATTCCAGAAAGCTTTCAGATAATCAGCCCGCTTGTTTTGATATTTTAAATAATACGCGTGTTCCCATACATCGCATCCAAGGACCGGGGTGCATTTACATTCCGCAACATCCATCAATGGATTATCCTGGTTTGGAGTAGAGCAGATGCAGAGTTTACCATCTTTTTTACCAAGCCACACCCATCCACTTCCAAAGCGGCCTGCTCCGGCAGCGTTAAATTTTTCTTTCATTTCTTCAAACGATCCAAATGTTTCGGTGATCGCTGAAGCAAGATTTCCCTTTGGATTTCCTCCGCCTTTTGGCGATAAAATTTCCCAGAAGAAACTATGATTCCAATGCCCACCTCCATTATTTCGTACTGCCGCGCTAATATTACCGGCATTTTTTAATAACTCTAGTATTGATTTATTTTCGTTTTCTGTACCCGCAATCGCCTTATTGAGATTATCAACATAAGCCTGGTGGTGCTTATCATGATGGATATGCATAGTTTGCTCGTCTATGTTTGGTTCAAGGGCGTCAAAACTGTAGGGTAGGTCCGGTAATGTGAATGCCATAATTATTAATTTTTAATGTGAACGAAATTGTATTTCAACGAAATTACTTAGTATATACCAGAGAAGTCTAACTCAAAATCAATTATTCCTTTTTGCGAAACCTCTCCATGGCAAGAACATGTTTCACAAACATTACGCCATTAAACAAAACGTAAAAGTTAAGTTGTGTACTTGTCTTATCTTTTAGCCTTAAAAAATTCTTTCAGCAGGGAAAGACATTCTTTGCCAAGTACATTTCCTTTTAGGTCTGTTTTTGGATGCAAAGGAGTTTTATTTGATATGCCCGCCGAATTATAGAATGCTGAAATTCCCCCGTGCTTCGGATCGCATGATCCATAAACAACCCTTGCAGCCTTACTCCAGAATAAAGCTCCGCAGCACATTAAGCATGGTTCTATGGTGACATACAGTGTTGCTTCTGGAATGTATTTTGATCCGAGATAATTAAAAGCGGAAGTCAGCGCGATGATCTCTGCATGTGCTGTTGAGTCATGTAAGGTTTCCACCTGATTAAAGCCCCTTGCAATTATTTTGTTGTTCATCACTATCACGGCTCCAATGGGAACTTCATCAGCTTCCAGCGCTTTATGGGCTTCTTGCAGAGCTTGCTTCATGTAGTGTTCGTCTTCCAAGTAATCGATCCATTTAAATATTCAAAATCTTTTTCCACCGAATGCTGTTATCTTGAAAGAACAAATTTAATTGATATGACCGGTTTAGGTTCTTCTCTTCAAAGTCTCCAGGAACTTTTCGACAGCAATGCCACGCTCTCTTATGAATTTCGCAGACAACAATTAGAAAATCTTAAGAAAGCAATCGAAAAATATGAGGACGAAATAAACACAGCATTAAAAAAGGATCTTGGTAAAAGCAAAGAAGAAAGTTGGGCAACGGAAATAGGTTTGCTGATGGCAGAGATTAAATTGATTTTGAAAAATTTACGCAAATGGATGAGACCTGAAAAAGTTTCGGCCGGTTTAATAACTTTCCCATCAACTGGTAAAATTTATCACGATCCGCTTGGAGTTGTTTTAATTATTTCCCCATGGAATTACCCACTGCAGCTCCTGTTGACTCCTTTGGTCGGAGCTATTGCCGGAGGCAACTGTATAGTACTAAAGCCATCTGAACTCGCACCGGCTACGGAAAAAGTTATCCAAAAGATAATTGAAGAAACGTTTCCTGGTAATTACATCAGGGTCGTGACAGGTGAGGGCGCTGATGTAGTACCGAGGATGATTCATGATTTTCGTTTCGCTCATATTTTTTATACGGGCAGCACAGGTGTTGGAAAGGAAGTTTATAAAATGGCTGCCAAAGATCTCGTTCCTGTTACTCTTGAGCTTGGTGGAAAAAGTCCTTGTATTGTTTATGAAGATGCTGACCTGGAGGTGGCCGCAAAACGAATTGTGCTCGGGAAATTTTTGAATGCAGGCCAAACCTGCATCGCCCCGGATTATATTCTCATTCAGGAGCCGGTAAGAGAAAGACTTTTGGCAGAATTGAAAAACGCCATTCAAAAATTTTATTCGGAAGATGCAATGAAAAGCAGCGACTATGGTAAAATCATTAATCAGTCAAGATTTAAGAAGCTCAAAAGCTATCTATCTGAAGCCTACATCTTTTACGGCGGCAAAACGAATGATGAGAATTTATACATAGAGCCCACCATTCTTGTTGATAACTCAATGGATGATCCGGTAATGAATGAAGAAATATTTGGACCTATACTTCCCGTTTTGTCTTTTGCTAAAACTGAAGATGCCATGCAGATGGTAAAGCAAAATGAAAACCCATTGGCACTTTATCTTTTTACAAAAAACAAAACGATCGAAGAGGAGTGGGTGAAAAAAGTTCCATTCGGAGGAGGTTGTATCAATAATGCCGTTTGGCAATTTGCTGTTGAAGCATTTCCGTTTGGCGGGATTGGCAATAGTGGCATAGGTGCTTATCATGGAAAAAACTCTTTCAATCTTTTTACTCACGCTAAGCCGGTTTTAAAAACTGGAACCTGGCTCGATCCATCTTTGAAATACCCACCGTTTAAGGGAAAGTTGCGGTGGTTTAAAAAGTTGCTGGGATAAAAACGACGATTCTAAAACGATTAAGCAAATTCTGAATACAAATTTTATTTGCTAAAAACTATTTCACCTTTCGCTATCATGTCCCCGATCTTTGTTGAGGTCGCAACCAGGTTTGATTCAGTCTTCATCAGAGCAGTTTCGAGATTAAAAGGTTCTTCATTAATTGACATAAGCACATCAAAATATTTCATCAGGCTTTCATTTTTCCCAACAGGAACTTTTCCTGCAATCCCGATCACAGGCAATCCGAATTGTTTTGCTCTGGATGCTACACCAAACGGACCTTTTCCCTGTAAGGTTTGATCGTCAATGCTGC
>JBDSGZ010000039.1:0-4146 GCA_039918735.1 Ginsengibacter sp. | reverse complement strand
GGGATTGGAAGATGTCATAGAATTGGGCTTCGAAAGAATTTTGACTTCAGGCTTGCAACCAAAGGCCATTGAAGGTGCAGAACTACTAAGAGAACTAATTCTCAAGGCTCGCGATAGAATTATCATTATGCCGGGAAGTGGCGTTACCTCAAACAATATTATTTCTCTTACCAAAAGCACCGGCGCTGCTGAATTGCACAGTTCCGGGAGCAAATACGTTGAAAGCAAAATGGGCTATCTAAATGAATCGATGAATGAAAAACTAACGCATATTCTAACCAACGAGGAGGAAGTCTTCAAAATGAGTGAATTAATAAAAAGACTCAAACGATCCCCTAATGCCTGATGAATCTTGTAGAGAAAATACAAAAAGAACACAGCAAAGAAAACTGCTATCAAATTGTATCATGGGTCGGCAACAACCAGGTGAGGTTCGACCAGTTGTTCAAACTTTTCCTTGAAGCAGAATTGCGGGTAACACAAAGGGCATCATGGCCGTTTAGCTATGCAGCGATTGCTCATCCGGGTTTAATGAAAAAACATTTTGAAAGATTGTTGGCTAATCTAAACAAACCGGCCCTGCATGGTGCTGTAAAAAGAAATACTTTAAGATTTCTAAAGGAAATAGAAATACCAGAACGCCATCATGGAGCCATCCTGGAAAAGTGTTTTCATTATCTTGAATCGCAGGAGGAAGAAGTTGCTATCAAGTCTTTTGCGCTGGAAATACTCAGCCAATTAGCAAAAAAATATCCTGAAATAATTCCAGAGATAAAAATATTGATCGAAGATCAGATTCAACATCAAAAGCCTGCATTCAAATCAACAGCAAAAAAATTTCTCGCCGCGCATCAACACTTACAATAGTCTTTTGGAAAATATCTTCACTTCAGAGCCCTTTGTCACAATTACAGAGGAGGGTTTAGCATCTTTTAAAAAGGCAAACTCTTCACCATACAGCGCTTTGAAATTGCAATCAATGGTATAATCAGTCACAGGAAAAATATCCCATCGTGGATGCTCAACCTCGTAAACACTCGTTTTCGTATCATTTACCTTTGTGAAACCCCAGTAGTTTTCGGTAATAAATTCTTCTTCGCTTCCTATTCGCAAAGGCACCGATTTTTTTTCTGAGAGGACTCCGATTCGATTCCAATCTTCCTTGTACTTCCATTGATATTCAGTTTCCAGCCCCGCTTCTGTTTCGCTATGGAAGTGTTTCATTTTCATTGTCACATATCGTTCCCGGTAAAGGTGTTTCGCCACCAGGGTGATCGCAAGTTTTGGAACAATTTCTTTGATGAAGGTCACACCCCTGATTGTGTTTCCCTTTTCACTATGCTTTACGTAAAATCTCAAATTCACTTCCTCAAAATTAATATGATAAGGCACTACAAAACCCTTGATCTTGGTATTTAAAAACATTAACCCTACAAGGCTTACCAACGTTTCGCCACGGAAGGAATCCAGTTCAGTCTTATGAGGAAGGTATGGCAACAGTATTTCGTGTGGCACCGCATAATTAGCGATGATCAGGTTGTTCCATGCTGCGTGTAATAGGTATGATTTCATTGTTGCTGGTTTTTATTCTGCCCGAAGGCCGAAAGATCAAACGCAGATTCTGATCATAGGTGATATAGTTATAAATCCAGTTGCTGAATACCGAAAGTTTATTTTTCACTCCAAGTAACAAGAAAAGATGCAGCGCCATCCAAAGCATCCACGCGAAAAAACCCTTGAAGTGAAGTTTAGGCTTCGGTATATCTACCACTGCAAGATTGCGGCCAACAGTTGCCATTGACCCTTTGTCGTGATATTCAAATTCTTTCATCGAACCTGTCTCATCGGAAGTCTTAAGTAAATTTTTAGCCAACATCTCTCCCTGCGCAATAGCCACGGAAGCTACCTGCGGATGGCCATGAGGGTATGCCGGCGTTTCCATGTAAGCGACATCGCCTATTGCATAAACATCGTCAAAGCCGGTTACCCTGCTGAACCTGTCTACCTTGATCCTGTTGCCTCTTACTATCAGGCTTACATCGATGCCTTCAGGAACATTTCCTTTCACTCCTGCAGCCCACACCACCATGTTGGAAGCAATCGTTTCACCGTTTTGCATTAAAACGATTTTTCCGTCATAATCCCTTACAACCGTATTTGTCTTCACGATTACACCTAATTTCTCAAGGTATCTCTGGGACTGTTCACTCGATTTTTCTGACATAGTTCCAAGAGTCTCAGGGCTGCCTTCTAAAAGATAGATTTTCATTTTACTGAAGTCGATCTCGGGGTAATCTTTAGGCAAAACGAACCTGCGCATATCAGCAATTGCACCACTCATTTCCACTCCTGTGGGGCCACCACCAACAACGACAACGGTCAACAAATTTTCCAGCGCTTCTTGTGTTTTCGCATACAAAGCGTCTTCCATATTTTGCAGAAGCCTGTATTTTATTTGCAACGCTTCCACTGTAGTCTTCATCGGGAAAGTGTATTGCACAAGTTGGGCGTTGCCGAAGAAATTAGTTCCTGCTCCCGAGGCTATAATCAACTTGTCAAAAACATACTCCTCTTCGACAGTAATAACTTTTTTGCTGACCAAGTCAACCGAAGTGACGATGCCCATGCGAAAATGAATATTACCATCTTTATGGAAAACTTTCCTAAGCGGAAAAGAAATATCGCTTGCATCAAGACCAGCCGTTGCGACCTGGTAAAACAGAGGTTGAAATTGGTGAAAATTAAATTGATCAATTAATGTAACGTCAAACCCTTTTTTCCTGGTGAGCTTTCTTGCGAGTTTTAACCCACCGAAGCCTCCGCCTATTATTATAATTTTCATATTGTATTATAGTCGCGATTCTATTCTCATCAAATGGAAGCCTCAACAAGTTGGCTTCACCTTTTTTAATACAATAACCTTACCTTAATTGTTTCCTTTACTTTTTTTAGCAGTTCAAGCGCATTTCCCGAAATATTTTTGCTCACATCGAGAACGACATATCCAATATCATCATTGGTTTTTAAGTATTGTCCCAGTATATTTATTTTGTTTTCAGAAAGCGTGGTGTTTATTTCTGACAATACGCCGGGAACATTTTTGTGTATGTGTAAAATACGATGTGTCTCTTCCTGCGGCGGAAGATTCAGCGCTGGTGTCGTGTGAGATCCTGTCGTAACACCCTTTTCCAGAAAGTTAAAAAGTTTATTGCTGACATCCTCGCCAATATTCAGTTGTGCTTCTTCGGTGGAACCGCCAATATGTGGGGTCAGTATCACGTTGCTTAGGCCCTGAAGTGGACTTTCAAAACGATCGCCGACTTTTTGAGGCTCTAAAGGAAACACATCTATTGCAGCCCCGCCAAGTTCTTTATTCACCAACGCATCTCTTAAAGCAGGAATATCCACAACCTGCCCCCTCGCATAATTGATTAGCATGGCAGAAGGCCTGAAATGTTTTAACGTAGTCCTGTTAATAATATTCCTGGTAGAAGGTAAATCGGGAACGTGAAGCGTTACGATATCTGAATTGATCAATAGTTCCTTCATAGACTTTTTCGCTTCTGCATTCCCCAATGGCATCTTGGTTTCTGCATCGTAGAAAATTACTTTCATTCCCATCGATTCTGCAAGTACGCTCACCTGTGAGCCAATGTTTCCATAGCCTACAATTCCAAGTGTTTTCCCACGCAACTCGTGACTGCCGCTGGAATCTTTAAGCCACTTTCCTTCATGCGCTGCACTGTTTTTGTCAGGTATTCTTCTTATCAGCATGATCGATGAAGCGATCACTAGTTCTGCCACAGAACGCGTGTTGGAATAAGGCGCGTTGAAGACAGTAATTCCTTTTTTTGTGGCTGCCGCCAGGTCCACCTGGTTAACTCCGATGCAAAAGCAACCAATTGCCTGTAGTTTAGACGCATTGGCAAGAACAGTCTCGGTAATTTTTGACTTAGAACGAATGCCCAGCAAATGGACATCTTTAATTTCTTTTATTAATTCGCTCTCACTCAGCGCCCCAGGAATTTGTTTGACCGAAGTGTAACCGGCATCGTTAAATTTTTTGATTGCCGCTTTACTGATATTTTCAAGAAAAAGAATTTTGATTTTTTCTTTGGGATAACTTGTTGTCTTTTTTTCTGCCAT
>JBDSGZ010000038.1:0-7625 GCA_039918735.1 Ginsengibacter sp. | reverse complement strand
ACTGCTGCTGTCTTTGATCATTTTAATTTTTCGCCTTCGGCTGGAACTTGATGATGAACCAGTACGTACAATCTTTTTCGTCTGGTGGCCGATCACGTTTTACGTTGGGTGGATAATGGTGGCGACGATCGCTTGTATTTCCGCATGGCTCGTATCAATTGGATGGGATGCATGGGTGATATCAGAAAGTTCCTGGACAATCATTATGATTATTGTCGCTTCTCTATTCTACATTTTATTAGTATTGAAACGAAACATGCGAGAAGCATTATTGGTAGGAGTTTGGGCGTTTGTGGCTATAGCAATTCGTCAATGGAATGCGCATACAAACATCGCCTATACTGCAATCACTGCTTCACTGGTTTTGCTTATTGCAGTCAGCATTCATGGATTCAAGAATAGAAATTTTGGGCCCGGATCAAAATTAAAAAGAGGAGAATGGTAAACAACTTTGTTTAAAATGGTGAAGGACTGATACTGGTCCATCCGCCATCAATTATTAGGCTTTGTCCAGTGATGTGTCGTGCATTATCCGACACCAAAAAAAGAGCGGCGTTCGAAATATCTGCAACACTTGCCGGGCGCCCCATGGGCGTAATACGCGACCACACCGCTTCATATTCGGGATCATCTATCGTTCTTTCTGTGAGAGTAGCTCCGGGAGCAATCGTATTTACGTTGATCTTATATTCCGAAATCTCAATAACCAGGTTTTTAGCAAGCATTTCCAGCGCGGCTTTAGTCATTCCATATGCAGCAAGATCTTTGTGCGCCTGGTGACCGGTAACGGATGAAGTAAACAACATTGAACCGCCGGTGCCCTGTTTTTTCATCTGGTTTGCAGCAGCCTGGGCAAGAAAAAATGTACCGCCAAGATTCACTTGCAAAACCCGGAAAAAAGCATCCGGAGTGTAAGTGAAAAAATCTCCAAACAACGTGATACCTGCATTGGCAATCACGATATCGATATGGCCATATTTTTCAACAGTGCTTTCGACCAGGTTGTTGATAAAAGTGATATCAGCTACGTCTCCAAAAACGGAAATACATTCGTGGTCTTTTGATTTCGAGATAGATTGTGCAGCCTCGCTAGCAAGCTTTTCATCCACATCATTTAAAACAACCTTCGCCCCTTGGGAAGCCAGCATTCGACATATTTCGAAGCCAATACCCTGCCCTGCACCAGTCACAATTGCGACTTTATTTTCAAAATTTCTTTCCATTTTCACCTTCGGAAATTTAATGAGAATCTTTCGTAACAGCACTGCCAGAACTTCCAACTAAAAAGTCGAGATCAGTTCCTAAATGCGCCTGCTGCACATGATTGATGTACATCTGGACATAACCTCTTTCAGCCACGGGCGGTAAAGGTGTAAACGCAGCTTTTCTTTTATTTAATTCTTCTTCGCTCACTTCCACATTCAGTGTTCGGTTTGGAACATCAAGCGTAATCATATCTCCCGTTTTTATTACAGCAAAATTGCCGCCCAGAGCTGCTTCAGGAGATACGTGAAGCACAACTGTCCCGAAACCTGTTCCACTCATTCTCCCATCCGAAATACGAATCATGTCATGAATTCCCTTCACCAAAAGCTTTTTGGGAACTCCCATATTTCCAACTTCGGGCATGCCGGGATACCCTTTTGGGCCAACATTTTTTAAGACCAAAATATTGTTTTCATCCACTTCCAAACTATCATCGTCAATTATATTTTTATACTCATCAATGTTTTCAAACACGATCGCCTTTCCGGTATGCTTCATAAGATGAGGACTTGCTGCCGAGGGCTTTATCACCGCACCATTTTCACAAATATTTCCCTTTAAAACAGCAAGACCACCTGCATCGCTGAAAGGCTCATCTGTAGTAGCTATCACCTTCCTGTCAAAGGTTGATGCTGCCGAATCGTAGTTTTCCTTTAAAGTCTTACCATTCACTGTAATGCAGCCTGGATTCAAAATGTTGTCCAATTCCTTTATGACTGCCTGCAAGCCGCCTGCATAAAATAAGTCTTCCATAAAAAAAGTTCCGGACGGCTGAAGATTTACAATGAGGGGAATGTTGGCGGAGAGTGTATCAAAATCCTTAATATCAAGCGGCACGCCGATGCGCCCTGCAATCGCCAGCAAATGGATTATAAAATTAGTGGAGCCTCCAATCGCGGCATTCACCTTAATCGCATTTTCAAACGCTTCACGTTTTAGTACATCCGACAATTTCATATTTTCCCTAACCATCTCAACAATCCGGAGACCAGATAATTGTGCCAAAACCTTTCTTCTTGAATCTGCTGCAGGTATAGCGGCATTTCCCGGAAGAGAAAGCCCAAGCGATTCTACCATGCACGCCATTGTAGATGCAGTGCCCATCACTGCACAATGACCACGACTACGACACATGGCTCCTTCGATCGTGACTAATTCTTCTTCATTAATTTTATTCTCCCGGAGATCATCATGAAAGCGCCACACATCACTCGTACCAACACTTCTTCCATTGTGCCGACCGGTTAACATCGGACCTCCACTCACCACGATTGTGGGAAGATTCACGCTGCATGCACCCATAACCAAGGATGGTGTAGTTTTATCGCAGCCACACAGCAATACAACTCCATCAATAGGATTTGCCCTGATTGATTCCTCGACATCCATACTGGCGAGGTTACGATATAACATCGCAGTAGGCTTCATCAGAGTTTCACCAAGCGACATCACGGGAAATTCCACCGGGAACCCGCCGGCTTCTGAGACGCCGCGCTTTACAGATTCGGCTAATTCTCTAAAGTGAGCGTTGCATGGAGTCAGTTCACTCCATGTATTGCAAATACCTATTACAGGCTTATGGCTAAACTCATAATCAGGGATTCCCTGGTTCTTCATCCAGGCACGATAAATGAATCCAATTTTCCCTTTTCGGGCAAACCAATCACCGCTCCTAAGTTGTTTTTCCATTTTTTTTGAGTTGCTTTTTTCCAATTAAATTTTTACCCGGTAATTATAGCCGACATAAAATAAAATTAGCCCTATTTGATTTAAAAACATGCAAGACCCTATTTGATTTTTTTACACTCGAAAAGCCCGACAGCCCGATCATTCCCGTAAAATCATTATGCTGGATTCCAAACAACTATTGGCGGAACCTTTATAGCTCCGAAGATGAATAATTATTTTTTAATGTAATAAGGGAACCAGTAACCAGGCTACTCAAGCTTTAGATATTTTACAAACATTTTGATTGATGGAGGAACAGGCTTATTTAGGGCAAGGTATGCCCCTGCATTTAAGCCGATATAATCAACGAGTTCAAAAATTTTACGAGGGTCCGAGCTAAACCTGGCAGTACAATATTTCCTTATTGCCTGCAGGAAAAACATAGTTCCGGGAAGTATTTTCTGCCTGAGCTTTTCTTTATGTTCGGGAAATGCCTGCGAAAGGCAGGATTCATAATACAGCCCTGTTCCATAAATCAGTTTTTGCAGGTATTCGCGTTGCACACGTTCCCGCGGAATGATGTGCGTGATTCTTAGGGCAGGTGTGATTCCGGCAGCATATCCCTTATCAATACAATGGAGCACCATCTGTGTTTCATCTCCTGCGGCTACTGCGTTCGCATCTCTCGCAGTAGACATCGTGAATTTGCCCTCTCGAGTAAGGCTCATGAAGTCTTTCAAAAGTGAGGTATAAATGCACAGCCCGCTACCATAGGGATAGCAAGACTGCCACTGATGACGACCAGAAAATCTGATGGCATTTTCATGCCGTTCCTGGAATATTTCCCTGGCGTATTCTTCAATGTCGTTTTCTATTCCATCAATAAAATCGGTGTTCACTTCACCGGCCCCAACGGCTCCGACCTTCGGAAATTTTTCATTTGTCTTTTTCAATTGCTGCAAATAATCTTTTTCTGGTTCATTGTCGGAATCAAAAAAGACGATATACTTTCCGGTTGCTTCTTTTATTGCTCCAAGTCGGGAATTTTTTATTCCCTGAGCAGCAACCACTATTATTTTCGCAGTGGGCGTTTTTCTCAGGAAATCCCTGACGAAAGGCAGGTTAACCAAGGGAGCCATACTACTGCTATCGACCAACAACACCTCTGTAGTGATCCCTGAAATATCAAGGGCACTAATTGCATCCAGGCAACGCTTGAATACTTTCTCTTCGCGGTTGGAGACACATACCACGATTGTATAACTTATTCTTTCATTTAAAGACATAAAATATTCTATAAAGTTAAAAAAGTCGAAATCGGCTATTGGTCTAAAGGTTCCTGCGCGGCAAACAGGGGCATTTCGTAGTATTAGATATATAATCCAGCGGATACAAATTCTTCAATGCTATGTGCTTCTCATGGTTGGCTGGAAGGCAAAAGTAAAAAAACTATCCCGCTGAACACAAAGATTTTCAAGAAACATCTTTATATTTTATGAAGCCCAGTATTGGCTTCGGTTGCAATGATCCTGTAAATCTCCCTTAACGTGATTAATTTAGGTCCCTCCTCAAAAACCAGCCGGAAAATGAATGCCAAAATACAGAGAGTACCTGGGTAAAATGTAAAGCTCTTTTTCAAAAGGTTTTTTCAATGCCGCGGCGATAATTCGTCCGATAAAATCTCGGTATGCACTCCAAAAGTTTTTAGCAGTCTAATCAGGGCTTCTGGTTTTAGTGAAGAGCCGATGGATTTGACACGAAGAATTCGATCGCAATCTTCCAGGTCAAAGTTTGCCCTGAGATTTGTGAAATGTTGGTGGATTACGCGAACAAGTTTGTTAGCATGCTTCGCATTTGCCACGTCAGTTCTAAATACTTCTATCATAAATTCCGGTTTTCTTAAAGTACCTATTTATTAACCCTCTTAGAAAGGATTGAAGTTGCCCACAATCGAACTCTAAATTTATAAGTGGTGTAGCAAAATATACAACCTAAAATATTTTCCCATAAACCACAGCTAGTCCGCTTCATTTTGAAAATGATTACATAAATCATTTCCTCTTTCGTCACTGCTGCCATTCGGGACATCTTTAAGAATGCTGCGTCTACAATTTCTCCGCAGGATGCTATTTTGTAAACGTTTTACCGTGGACCTTCGAGAGTTTCAATATTTCTCTAACAAAAAAAATTAGAACATCAAAATTAGAATTGAGTTACGGAATTGCAGGGGTGCAAATACGTCAAACCGGGGGACAATAGCGAAATATTAATACCGCGTTGGCAATAAAGTGAGATAAAAAAATCTATAAAAAAATCCAAGGGGAAAATTTAATACCGTCTATTCTGCACCGGCATGAAACTTTTTTTAGAAGGTTAGGCTGCCCAAAAAGAAAAATATCGCCAATATCTAATCTCTAATTTATTTTCGTAAAAAATTTGGTATGCGAAAAGCGTTTAAGGTTATTGGTATTATAGTCGTTCTGATTATTGTAGTTGTTGGAAGTTTCGCATTGTTTGTGAACTTCAGGAGCATGCCTGTTTACAAACCTGGAAATATCACAGTGAAGGTTGAATCATCACCGGAAAGAATAGCGCGGGGGAAAAAATTGGCCTCAATGCTTTGCAAAAGTTGTCATTATAACGAACAAACGGGGAAATTTACCGGAAGGTTAATAAGCGAAGCTCCGCAATTCGGGGAAATTTACTCGGCCAATATAACCAATGATCCTGTTGCCGGAATAAGGAATCTGACGGATGGTCAGCTAATTTATTTTATCAGAACAGGCATCAAGCCAGATGGAGAGTATGTTCCACCTTATATGCCCAAACTCGTGCATATTGCCGATGAAGAACTCTATTCCATTATTGCCTATCTACGTTCCGGGGATCCATATGTGCAGCCGGACAATACGCGGGCTCCGAAAACTGTGCAGTCTTTTCTTACGAAATTTTTAGTTACAATAAAGGCAATGGGACCCTTTGATTATCCTAAAGAATCAATATCGCTCCCTGACACAACCAACCAGGTCGCATGGGGTAAATACATCGCCTTATACGAATATGAATGTTACAGTTGTCATTCAAAAGATTTTGCTAAAAATGACTACGAAGTGCCTGAAAAATCATCCGGATTCTTTGGCGGAGGAAATAAGATGAAACAAATGGATGGAACAGATATATCAACACTTAATTTGACACCTGATAAAGAAACCGGTATTGGTAATTGGTCTGAAGATGATTTTATCAAGGCCGTAAAAACGGGGATTGTGCCTAACGGTCTTGCTGCTTTGCGATACCCAATGATTCCCTACATCGGCCTTACCGACAGCGAACTCAAAGCTATTTTTGCTTACATAAAAACAGTTCCTCCCATCACAAATAATGTGGAAAGAAAATTTGCAGATTGATCTTGCCACCGTCCAAAACCGAATGTTTAAAGTGCTAAAAAAGCAATGGCGATTAACTGAGTAACAATCCCGATAAATAATCCCGAGTAGATATCGAAAGGAGTGTGATCACTTACAATCATCCGTGCGGTTGCAACAACGCCGGTTAAAATGATGATGACCATTGCAGGCAAAAAAACAGAATAAGAAATGCTGCTGAAAACGACGTTGAGCATTAATCCTGTCAAAGCACCCACACCGAGAGCATGCATACTTATCTTGAAATAAATATTTGCCAGTAAAGCAAGTGAAGAGGATAGAAAGATTCCAAAAATAAATGCAGTCAGAATTGGTGGAATGCCATCCTGGTTTCTAAACACCAGGTACATCCAGAAGTAAAATATATTGGCGGCGATATAGGGAATAATTCTTTCCTGTTTGGTTCTCAGGAAAATACTGTCTATAAAACCGAGACCCTTCAAAAGTAAAATAGTTAGTGCCGGGAAAAAGATCGTGTTGTAGGCAACTCTGATAAGGATAAAATATTTCTCCTGCGATGAAATGCCGGCAAAAAACCCAGGTTGTACAAAAGTCAGGTACCAGGCCCCAATGAGCGGAATGAACAATGGATGGAAAATATAGGAAACGAATACTGCAGGAATTTTAAGAACCGGGCTGAATTTTTCTGTGGTAAGCACGTGGGCGATTTCTTTTGATCTTGCAGAATTGCTTTCCATTATAATTCTTTTCTCAAACGTGCAACAGGTATATTTAGTTGTTCCCGATATTTTGCCACTGTGCGGCGGGCAATGTTATAACCCTTTTCCTGGAGCAGTTCTGTCAGCTTCTCATCACTTAACGGATGTTGTTTATTCTCATCATCTATGAGGATGCTTAATATTTTTTTTACTTCCCGGGTACTTACTTCTTCCCCACTGTCGGTAACAAGGCTTTCACTAAAGAAAAACTTTAGCCGGTATGTTCCAAATTCCGTTTGTACAAATTTACTATTAGCAACACGGCTTACCGTTGAGATATCCAGGGACGTTCTCTCAGCAATATCCTTTAATATCATAGGTCGCAGGTCTGTATCATCTCCCGTAAGAAAGAACTCTCTTTGATATTCTAAAATGGTTTGCATAGTACTGAGCAAGGTGTGCTGCCTTTGTTTGATAGCATCAATAAACCATTTTGCGGAGTCTATTTTTTGTTTGATAAAAAGAACAGCCTCTTTCTGGCGTTTGTCTTTTTTAGCTCCCTTGTCATAGTCTTTGAGCATATCTCTATATCCTTCACTGATCCTTA
>JBDSGZ010000037.1:0-5179 GCA_039918735.1 Ginsengibacter sp. | reverse complement strand
GTTCAACGAATGGAAGCTTTGCCAAGGTAGGTTGCAGGTGTATTTTTTCAAAAATGGAAGGCTTTTAATCAAATGGTAAATGTAATATACAAAAATAAGGGCCGCACTGCTTTTCCTGTAAACGATCGTATTTTAAAACTTCAATTCGAGGCTCCCTTTAATTCCAAACTTTGAAATCCCCGGATTTTGCAAATAAGACAAGCGCCAAATTGCATCGATCCTGATAAAATGTAAAATATTAGCAACTCCCGCTCCTGCCTCCATGTACGGAACTTTCGACGGAATGCTGAAATGATAATCAATCGAGGGATCATAAAATCCATTCGCAATTTTATTAGCCTCTGACATATCTCCATAAACTCCTTTAAAACTCACAAGGGAGCGCCAATTTGCCTTTCGTAAGACAGGAATATATTTGAAGGGAAAACTTCCGAATGTCTGCTGCACTGCGAGGCTCACGAATTTATCTGTGGCGAATTCGTACCGGTTCATATTGTTGAACGCATACTTATTGTAATAATAAGTGTCATTCCCTTTCTGCACATCAAGAAGCACTACCGGAAGGATGCCATTCGTAATTCCTGCATCAATGATATAAGATAACCGCCCGATGCGACCATCCGCAATATTATGTTCAAGGTTAAAATTCCATTTGCTATAATTAAAATCGCTTTTTAAAAGCCCGTCGCCAATTTTTATTCCTTTGGTAAAGGAAAGTATCACGATTGGGTAATCGCTTCCAAGGCTACCACGTCTCCAATACTGAGTAATAAATTTTTCTTTATGAGAAAGCCTCAGAGAAAGTGAAGCTTCGTTCACGCGGTAATTATTGCTGACACCCGGTTTAGAGTAGATGTAAGGAGTGAAACCATCATGAGAATAATATACATTGAAGTATGGCGAAAGGACACTGTGATTAAGTTTTGCAAAGAAACCGACGCCGTTGTCAAAATATTTTTTCAGAGTTACATCAGCCTCATTGTTATTTACTAGCCGGATATGACTTTTGACTCTTCGCAAAAATGAAGCAAACATTGAATTTTGATCAAGTTCGTCTTCATGATCATAGGTGCCATACAAGTCGCTGCTGTAGGTGACCTTCAGTGTTGACCATTCTTTTGGATTTAGAACAAAAAGGGAACTGGCGAGGTATCGCATCTTTTCATCTTTTGTGGCGTAACCGATATAGCCTTTAAATTGTACATGAGAATTGAAAAATCTGTTGGTCTTTAAACCAAAATTGAAGCGATTCCCTTCAATGTAGTTGCTAGTATAAAAAGAATAAATGTTCCCGATATCAACATGTCCGGCGGTATAATAGCCATCACTTAATGCAGAAATTATTTTACTATAAGTGGCCACAATGGGGATTTTAACCAGCGTGTCCATAAGATGGTAAACGAATTTTTCTGATTTACTTAATGGTTCTTGTCGAAGCTCATTCCAATCAACAGAATTATTAATTACCATGCTTACATCACCCGGTTTCTTATTGAATGCGGTATCGATCTCACGATTATTAAGTATTGGATTTTTATACAGCGTGGTTTTTTGGGCGATCACTCCCGTCTTTTTCTTCATCGCAGGCAGCGAGAGATCCATGTAAAGAATATTCTTTTCAGGATAAAATTTGCCTTGGTCTCCAATTTCGAAAAATTGTGAGATTTCAAATTTGTTTACAAAATTGACATTGGCATTTTTATCCATATGCATAACGAGGTTCTTGATCGCATAGGATGTGTCTGCGATCCACATGTATCCGTTGAACGTGTTTGTTCCAAACTGAGCTGGCTCAAATTGAACTTGTATGCATCGGTGACTGGAAAAATATAAGGTATCAAGAATGTGATATTTATAATAGTTCAAAGCGTTATCAGCAATCGGGCTTATAAAATTGACATCCACCAATTTCACATTGTTGTCATACACATTTATTCTTTTGTAAAGTCCATCAATGTAAGTAAGCATTGAAGAGCTTGTAAACCCTGAACTTTTGATTGCAGTGTAGTCATATCGTTCCCGCACCGGATCTTTCTTATAATAAAAGTTTGCGCTACTTTCTGACAAATACACTGGCAGCACTTTTTGGTTATCTGCCGTCGTGTCCATGGCATCGAAAACAAAATCAAACGATTTCAACAGGCGATTCTTCTGAAGTTTTTCAGGAATGTTTTTCAGGTCAACTTCTATCTTATCATACACCTTTGCCTGGTAGGTTGAATTGTTAAAAACATCATTGACATCTTTACGATCGATCACATTTTTTACAAGTCTTTGGGCCTTTGTATATTTTACCTTAATGGCGACTACCACTTCGCCCAGGGAAGCTGGATTTGGAACAGCCTCAAAATTTATCGTCTGTTGTTGATCCCTGGTTAACGCCTTCATTTCTGTTTTGTACCCAATCATTGATATAGCGATTGTGTCAGTCCTACCATCAACTAAAAAAGTAAACTTTCCATTTTCATCGGTAATCACTCCGTTTCCGGAAGTAAGAGAATAAACGCTGCAGGAAAATAGAGGCTTTTTTGTTTCATTATCAGAAACAGTTCCCGTGACGACGCGTTCCTGTGCCATCAGAGGAGCGCTGCAAACAAAAAAGAGAACAGCTAAAATTTGATATGGAAAAAATGATCTGATAGTTTCGGCAGGTATTAATTGTTCCATACGAAATTAAACCAGAAAATTTGATGAGCGCTAATGTGAAATGGAGCTAATATCATTTTATCAAATAACAAAGGCAGATAAGACTTAAATGACCCAACTCATTATTCTTCGGCATCAGCGGTGATTCGGAACATGAGCTCTGCATTTATTGTCGTTTGGATCGCAACTTCTTCCACACTCATATTTTTTACGATTGCCAACTTTTGTGCAACATATTTCAGATAGCTACTTTCGTTCCTTTTGCCACGAAACGGAACGGGAGTTAAGTAGGGGGCATCTGTTTCCAAAACGATATGTTTAAGATCCACATCTTTTACTATCTCAGCGAGCCCGGAGTTTTTATAAGTAACCACACCACCAATTCCTAACAAAAAATTTTGCCCTATAATTTCTTTGGCATGTTCGCTTGTCCCACTGAAGCAATGAAAAATACCCTGTAACCCCTTTCCTGCGTAAGTTTTTATAACATCAATGGTTTCCTGCATGGCATTGCGGGTGTGCAGCACGAGAGGCAAATTATACTGCAAAGCCCAGCCTGCCTGGATATGCAGGCTTTCATATTGCTCTTTGGTGAATGTTTTATCCCAATAAAAATCCAGACCGCTCTCTCCTATCGCTGCGAAACTTCTTTCCCGCAGCATCGTATCGATTTTATTAAGTTCTTCTTTATAATTTTCTTTTACCGAACAGGGATGCAAACCAACCATTGGGAAACATTTTCCAGGAAATCGTGTTTCCAGATCTAACATGTTCTTTGTTACCCTACTGTCAATCGCAGGGAGATAAAATTTTTCTACTCCTTCATCTTTTGCACGTTGCATCACTTCTTCAATGTCTGCTGAAAAATCTTCCAGGTAAAGATGTGTATGCGTATCTATAAATCTCATTTTCTATTTTTCATTCACCTTGTTCGCCAACTCCAACGCTTTAGTTGTTGTATAATATTTGGCCAACATGCCCGGAACTTCCCAGGCAGGCATATTTTTATTTCTGAGGTAGTCCAGGAACTGCTTCGTCACTCTTGCAAAATGTTCTTCATGTCCTTCCTTGTAATTTTTTGGAATAACAATCTCCCAACCCTTAGTTAACTTTTTTAGTTCAACACCGGGGTGCTTTTCCTGTATCGTTTTAAAATTTTCGAAAAGATTTTTTTCATAGCTTGAATCACTTCCAGCAGGTTCAATGTAAATAGTAGATTCGTAATTCTGATCGGCACCTTGCCTGATCACAAGATTCGCTTTCGTTCCTCTCATAAGCGCCTCATAAGAATCGCCCATACCTTCACCAGCTTTATAATTCCACACCAGGACGGTTTTCACATGAACCCCTTTTAGCTCATAATTAATTTCTCCGTTGCAATAGTATTTCAATAAGGTATCACTCACAACATGATCCTTTAAATAAGAAGGAAAACTTTCCGATTTGGTGATTTCTTTGAATGCTGCAAGGCTAACATCAGTCGGCCAATGCTTTGCGTTGTTTACTTTCACATCTTTTGTAAAATCAATTGACTCATCCGGGAAACATTCCCATTGGGCAAGATCAACGAGATGGGTCATCACATCCACTATGCCTTCCCCTTCCTGTAAAACATCAAAAAACCATGGTGGCCGTGTTAGCACATTTCCTGAAACATACTTATACAAATAATGAACGCCATTTTTAACGACGGCCGGATCTTTCTCTGTTCCCTTTTGCAGCGTTCCAAATATTCCCGGCATCATTGAAATTTCTCTCAATAAAATTGAAGTGATCTCAAAACGTTCCGTCATAATATCATAAAGCAGCAGGCTGTTTTTAGAAGCAAGGTCAAAGGACTCTTGTAGTCTTTTAAATCCGGCACTATCAATTGCCATTGGCTTATCACCCAAAACATTGAATCCATTTTGAAGTGATCGTAAAATGTATTCCGTTTTCTTCTCATTGTTTCCCGCAAGAACAACAACATTTATCCCTGCATCAGTTCCAGTTTTTTTACTTGCGAACATTTGGTCAAGAAAGTCTTTGCCAGTATGCACCTTTTCAATCCAATGCGTAGGATCTTGTTCGCGATTATTGTACGCTTCGATCCTGGCAAGATGAAGTTTCACATCGTCACCTTCCGGAGCGAAAACATTTACTACTGAATCCACATCGGCATACATATATTTTTGGACCAGTGCCGCATGGAAATGGCCGGGGTCCAATGTTACCAGGTGAACTTCATTTTTGTTGTCTTCATCAGCCACTTTATTGTTGTTGTTGCAAGACATCGTCATAAAAAATATTAGGGTTGCAAAGCAAAATGAAATAACGGAGATTCTTGTTCCTGGATTCATTCTAAAAATATTTAAATAAAAAAATAATGAGTTCATTTTTCAAGGAAAAGAGCAACGTAAAGAACCGGTCGCGTACCAGGCCTTTTATACCATACAACATTATTTCGTATGGCGATGCCGCGTGTATCTAGTAAAGTTAACGGGAAATCCTTTTAGCCAATTTAAAAAGGAAAGAAAATACTAAAGATTTGTAT
>JBDSGZ010000036.1:0-4415 GCA_039918735.1 Ginsengibacter sp. | reverse complement strand
CAAATGTTGCAAAGAGAAAGTTTACCGATGATGATTTTGAACAAAACAAGGTGAACCTTCTTTTCTTTGGAAATTTCTATTCACTGGACTTCGGAAATTATAGCAGTGCCATGCTGAATATCATGGACGATAAGCAAGCTTTGCATATCACCATGTTGAGAAACTTATATGAGCAAGGGGCTGTGTTAGCGAAAAAATATAAGATGTTGAAAATATCCTATAATGTTTTTATGTATGGACTTATCGTATCAGTCATTCTCTTTCTTGTTGCCCCAAAAATTTTCTAGTGAGACGGTGAAAGGAAATTGATCGAAACGAAGAAAATTAATTTTTTATTTTTAGTTCAATCTCTACCCAAAAATCTTCTTTATGCCCGCTTACGAAATAGAGATTATACTTAGCCGACAACTTGCAGATTGCCTTTCAATCCCCGTTTTCATTATCGATACCGATGGCAAATTGATCTTCTATAATATACCCGCTGAAGAAGTATTGGGTGAAAGATTTGAGGAAACAGGGGAAATGCCGGTGGAGCAATGGTCTGTAATGTTTAAACCGATGGACAAAGATAACCGTGAGATAGTACCCGGAGAGTTGCCGCTTGTAAAAACATTAAAAGACAATTTGCCTTATCACAAATCATTTTGGATAAAAAGCCTGAAAGGTCAGATTGAAAAGATTGCGCTCACCTCCTATCCGATTATCAACCGGGAAAATAAATTCCTGGGCGCTGTCGCGATGTTTTGGAAAATTAACGACCATGAAGATTAATTTATGGGGAGTTCGCGGATCATTACAAACCTCTGGTCCCGATACAAAAAAGTATGGAAGCCGCACTTCCTGCACCCTGGTCTCAGAGCAAGATGAACTTGTGGTATTGGATGCGGGTTCTGGCATCCAGCAATACAGCTCAGTAAAAAATGATAGCAAGCGTGTGGATGTTTTACTAACTCACCTTCACATGGATCATATCCAGGGCCTTGGTTTTTTTGGACCCTTCTTCGAGCCTGGTCGCGAGGTGCATATTTGGGGACCTGCGGCTGCGACGCAAAGTCTTCGTTCACGGTTAAGCCGGTATCTTTCTCCACCTTTATTCCCTGTGTTGTTGCGGGATCTCCTGTGTCGGCTCACTTTTCATGAAATAGGAAATAGTGAATTTGAAATCGGGCATTTTAAAATACGTTCTGAATATGTGATTCATCCGGGACCCACCGTCGGTTATAGGGTTGCCGGCAACAACTCTGTATTTACTTACATTCCTGATCATGAACCGGCCCTCGGTCGTGAAGGCATTATAGAAAACACAAAATGGATCTCGGGCTATAACATTGCAGCGGGTTGCGATCTGCTTTACCACGATGGACAATACATGCAGGCAGAGTACCAGCATAAAAGGGGTTGGGGACATTCGAGTATGGAAGATGCATTGCGATTTGCTTCTTTGTGTGAGGCCAGGCAACTTATCATTGCTCATCACGACCCCTTCCACTCTGATGAGCAACTCAATGAAATGTTCCTGAACCTAAAATTTGATAATAGGTACCCGATAAAATTTGAAATGGCCGAAGAGGGAATGGAATTTAATTTGCCCTAAATCGAATTGGCGGCCTTTTTGATTCCTAAAGTCAGTACAAGTTATACGCCGGCAAAAACAAGCCCCTGAAGGTTATCAACCATGCGTAACAGTGAGTACAAAAAGAATTGTAGATGCAGTAGAAGTCAAAGTGAAAGACAATGTCAATGGAATTCCTGAAAAAATTATTGATAAAATTTTTCAACCCTTCTTCACGACGAAGCCAACCGGGCATGGTACAAGACTTGGTTTGAGTTTAAGCTACGATATCATTAAAGCACATGGTGGGGAGATAAAAGTTAAAACAGAGAAGGGCGAGGGCACAGAGTTTTCAATTTTACTTCCTGGTAAATAAAATGATTAAACGGCGCATTTTTCATGATAGTTGATCAATTGAATCACCGATCGTTCAAATTCATAGCCGCTATATTTGGTTTCAATCTCATCAAGGACATCTATTATTTCGTCCACTTCTTTCAAAGTAACAAGTCTCAGGCGATATTCTTTTATGCCGGGAAGCGCCCTCAGGTAATTAGTATAATGTCTGCGCATTTCATTTATTCCAACTACCGGCCCCTTCCATTCGAAAGATTTTAAGAGATGTTTCTTGCACACGGTTACTCTTTCTTTCACAGAGGGCGGTGGCAATAAAATACCAGTGTTCAGGAAATGATTGATCTCATTAAATATCCAGGGATAACCAATGGCCGCACGGCCAATCATGATGCCGTCTACTCCGTACCTGTTCTTGTATTCCAATGCTTTTTCCGGAGAGTCTATGTCTCCGTTTCCAAAAATCGGAATAGTGATCCGTGGATTTTCCTTCACCTTCGCAATCAGTTCCCAGTTGGCTTCGCCTTTATACATTTGTGTACGGGTACGTCCGTGAATAGCCAGGGCCTTTATTCCTGCGTCTTGTAATCTCTCTGCAACTTCTTCAATATTTTTCGTGTTCTCATCCCAGCCGAGTCTCGTTTTTACCGTCACTGGTAACGAGGTACTTTTCACAACAGCTTCCGTCAGGCGTATCATCAATGGCACATCCTTCAATACACCGGCACCCGCTCCGCGACAGGCAACCTTCTTTACAGGACAGCCAAAATTTATATCCAGCAGATCGGGGTTTGTGGAGTCAACAATTTTTGCAGCCAGAGAAAGACTGTCTTCATCGCCACCAAAAATTTGTATGCCAACCGGTTTCTCATAGTCGAATATATCCAGCTTCTTTTTGCTTTTTATCGCATCCCTGATGAGTCCTTCACTGCTGATAAATTCTGTGTACATGAGGTGTGCGCCATTATCCTTGCACACTGCACGAAATGGTGGATCGCTGACGTCTTCCATCGGCGCCAGCAACAAAGGAAAATCGGGAAGTTGTATGTTACCTATTGAAAGCATAAGATTTCTTGCGTGAAAGTTTTGGTCCTGTGATTTCGAATTTCTGAAGTTATTTGAAACTAATTTCTTTTAAATCTGCATCTCAAAATCCGCCTGTGTCTCTCACAACCCATTCTTCAAAGCAGAAAATTGGCTGTAAATTTACGCACTAAAATTTAGTGATAAATGAGAGTTGACAGAAATTTGAAAAACATTAGCTATCCTACACAGTTGGGGATACTGCTGGGTTTTATTGGTGCCGGCCTTATTATAGGGGGTGCTGTTTCTGTACTCATCTGGATGGGGATGACAGGCAGGCCCGTTTTTTCAATGCCGGAGGACATGCTAAAACCTCAATATTATTATGCTGTAATGGCGATACAGGCCGTGTCAACTTTTTTTATGTTTTTCCTGCCTGTTTATTTTTTGGCATTGTTAAGTTATCGAAAGCCAATGAGATTTATTGGCTTCAATACAAATATCAATTACCAACAAGTCTTTATAGTTCTTGCAATTCTACTTCTTACTTTTCCGCTTTCGGGAGCGCTGGCAGAATTGAATAACATAATCCCTATTCCTAAAGAATGGGCGGTAAAATTTAAATCGATGGAGGATGCCCGTGCATTGCAGGAAGCCGCGCTTATCAAAATAGATTCGTTTCCAAAATACCTCATCTCATTAATTGTTATAGGATTGCTGCCAGGTATTTTTGAGGAAGTCTGCTTTAGGGCCGGCATTCAAAATATTTTTACACGATGGTTTAAGGGACCGTGGGTAGCCATCATTTTAACGTCAGTGATCTTCAGTATTATTCATATTTCTTATTACGGCTTCCTGGTGAGATTTGGACTGGGAGTTATTTTAGGATTATTGTTTTATTATGGAAATAATATCTGGCTGCCTATTCTATTCCATTTTCTGTATAACGGTTTACAAGTGACAGCTCTTTATGTGATGAAGCCTTTCGGGAAAGATGCACCCAAGGATATCGAACAAAATTTTCCGGTGTGGGCTGGCGCGATTGCGCTCGTTTTAATTATTTACCTCTTCATGAAATTCCGGGATTATTCCCGGAAGGTCAGGCAAGTAGAAGACGATCACCCTGATGAAGATTTCCATGACTGGATAACTTCTCAATCTTAAAAATTTACATGTCTCTCGATACCCAAACTTTCCGTAAAAGAGCTTTGACTGCAATTGTTTTCGCAGTTGTCATGTTAGTTGGCTTGTTGTGGAATGCCGCGAGTTTCATCCTGCTTTTTACAATAATTCACTTTGGATGCTGGTATGAATTTGTGAAGCTTGTTAAAAAAATCAAACCTCTAACCTGGTACTATCTTCTTCCTTCGGGGATTTTATATATAACACTTCCGATTCTCCTGATGGTCAGTTTCGGGTTTCCAAATCTAAATTCGTCAGTTCAACAAAGTGGTGCAAATAATTGGGTTTATTCGCCCTGGCTTCC